>NZ_JASCON010000014.1:0-80185 GCF_029959585.1 Pseudomonas sp. PS02302 | reverse complement strand
TTGATTCAACTTGTTAAAGAGCAGTTGGTTGCGACCGTGTCGCTAACCGAGGCGCGCATTCTACGCTAGCCTCACATCCTGTCAAGCGTTGATTTGAACTTTTTCGTTTCAACTCAACCACTTGCGCTGCCTGACCGGTCTAACCAATCTCGGCAGCGGGAGGCGAATCCTACAGCATCCCAAGACGCTGTTAACCCCCTCCGCTTCATTCCGTCATCACCCGAAGGTGAAGACCAAACAGCGAAGAATCCCTGGACCCCTCGCCCGGCTCAGACCTAAGTGCTTGATTTTCAAGCCGCTTCAGCATCTGCGCCGGAAGTGGTGCGCATTATAGGGGAGTTTCAGGACAGGTCAACAGGTTATTTCAAAAAACTTCAATAAAGCGGAATGGGCGCCAGGCGATAACCCGCCTCGGTCGCGATGATCCGGTACTGCTTGATCTCGCCCGGGGTCAGCAGAATGGACTGAGAAACGCTGCTGGCCATGGGCGCTGCACAGCCACCCGGACCGGAAGAGGTAAGGCTTACGGCTATTTCTCCCGGCGGCAGATTGAAGGAAGCACTCTGGCCCGCCATGAGGGTACCGGCCAGCCGCCCCTGGATCACCAGACCTATATCGCATCCTGATCCGGAATAGGCATCGCCGCGGGTGATCATGAGGATGCCCGGCTGCCCCGTCCCGCCCTGGGGGACCTGAGCCGAGGCGAAAGAGCTGCAGAGCAAGGCCGTCAGCACACCGATAAGCAACTTCATGACTATCTCCTGCGGGGTCGCCAAGCACCTTAGCACTGCGCAGGCCCCCGTGCGCTGTTTCGCAGCAGGGCCGCGTCAGCCGCCGTTTCATCGCACGAAAACTGAGCGAGTGGTCAGGTTTGGTGCCACGCCAAACAGCTGAAATTTTCCGGAAGCCTTATACAAGGCGTTGAAAAATAACTATTTTCCTCCGCCCGTTTGGGTTTGGCGTCGATTTTGCTGAGCACGGCGGACGCAACACACAACGAGAAAGCACTTCCAGGAGCCTACATGCGCAAGACCCTAACCACCGCGCTGCTGACCACCAGCCTGCTCGCAGCCGGTGTCGCCAACGCCGCAGACAGTCCGCTGCTGTGGCACGGTGAAAGCCTCACCTATCTATATGGCAAGGATTTCCGGGTCGATCCCCGCATCCAGCAGACAGTCACCTTCGAGCATGCCAGCAGCTGGACGTGGGGCGATCTCTTCCTCTTCGTCGACAGCATCTGGTTCAACGGCGCGACCAATGCCAGCGACGGCCATCAGGGCTTCTACGGCGAACTCAGTCCGCGACTGTCCTTTGGCAAGCTGTCCGGCCGGGATCTTTCCTTTGGCCCGGTCACCGATGTGCTGCTCGCCACGACCCTGGAATACGACCAGAACGATGGCGAGGGTGCCGGCCGTGACCAACGCAACTACCTGGTCGGTCCGGGTTTCGACCTCAAGGTGCCGGGCTTCGACTACTTCCAGCTGAATCTCTATTACCGCAAGCCGGATGGCGGCAGTGCGCCCTCGGGCACCTGGCAGCTCACACCGGTATGGGCCTATACCCTGCCCCTGGGCAATTCGGATCTGCTCATCGATGGCTACCTGGACTGGGTGATGAACAACAAGGGTAGCTACCACGCCAACCTGCACTTCAATCCACAGGTGAAGTACGACCTGGGCAAGGCCATGGGGTACGAGGCCAAGCACCTTTATGTGGGTACCGAGTACGACTACTGGTCGGACAAGTACGGCATCAAGGACAGCGAGGGATTTCGTACCGACCAGAGCGTTTTCAGCTTCCTGGTGAAGTACCAGTTCTAGTCCGGCCAGACCCACTTTCGGTGCTGTAGCCGCCTTCTCGGCCCGCCGCGCCACTGCGAGGTAATCACCATGCCCAGTCCCGTCCCAGATGATCTGCTCTATGGCCTGGACGAACGTCCGGCCCCGCTCGCGGCCTTTTGCGCTGCCCTGCAGCATGTCCTGGCGAGCTTCGTGGGGATCGTCACCCCGCCGCTGATCATTGCCGGGGCCCTGGGTCTGCACGAGCACCTGCCCTATCTGATCAGCATGGGGCTGATGGTGTCGGGCGTCGGCACCTTTCTGCAGGCCCGCGGTGCCGCTGGGCTGGGGGCGGGCATGATCTGCCTGCAGGGCACCAGTTTCTCCTTTCTGTCCGCAGTGCTGGCAGCCGGGATGCTGGTCAAGCAGCGGGGCGGGACGCCGGAGGACATCCTGGCGATGATCTTTGGCGTCTGCTTCTTCGGCGCCTTCGTCCAGATCGGCCTGAGTCGCTGCCTGGGCCTGTTGCGCCGGGTGATCACGCCACTGGTGACCGGCATCGTCATCACCCTGATCGGCATCAGCTTGATCAGGGTAGGCGTCACCGATCTCGGCGGCGGCGCCAAGGCCGCCAACTTCGGCGCACCGCTCAACCTGGCCCTCGGCGGCCTGGTCCTAGTGATCATCATCGGCCTGAATCTGTCACGGCGACCCTGGTTGCGGCTGTCGGCGGTGATGATCGGCCTGCTGGTGGGCTCCCTGGCCGCCTGGAGCTGCGGCCTGTTGAAACCCCAGGCGCTGCCGGATCTGCCCCTGGTCAGCGTCCCCCTCCCCTTTCGTTTCGGCTTCGCCTTCGACTGGTCGGCCTTTTTGCCGGTCGCGCTGATCTATCTGATCAGCACCCTGGAGACCACCGGCGACCTGACCGCCAATTGCCTGATCTCGCGGCAACCCATCGAAGGCCCCGGCTATCTGCGGCGGTTGCGGGGCGGGGTCCTGGGTGACGGCGTCGCCTGCCTGCTCGCGGCCACCTTCAATACCTTTCCCAGCACCACCTTCGCGCAGAACAACGGGGTGATCCAGCTGACCGGCGTGGCCAGCCGCCATGTCGGCTACTGGATAGGCGCCATCCTGCTGGTGCTGGGCCTGTTTCCCATACTGGGCGCCGTCCTGCAGCAGATTCCCAAGCCAGTGCTGGGCGGTGCGACCCTGGTGCTGTTCGGCAGTGTCGCCGCGGCTGGAATACGGCTGCTGGCGCAATGCACGCTGGATCGCCGCAGCCTGCTGATCATCGCCACTTCCCTTGGCGTGGGTCTGGGTATCGCCAGCCAGCCGACACTGCTGGATCAGTTGCCGCCACTGGTGAAGAGTCTGTTCGATACCGCGATCACCAGCGGTGGTATCACCGCCATCCTGCTCAACCTGCTGCTGCCCGAAGAGCGCAGCGCAGCGCTGACGGAATGCCGCTCGCCAGCGCCACACCCATAAAAGATCCCTTGTGTCCGGGACCGGGGGTACGCTATTGATGCCTGCCGCGCCTTTGGATCCTCCAGTTGTCATGACCCTTCTCGTACCCGCCCATCACGCCGGCCAGGACAAGCCGGCCGGACGCATCCGGCAGAAGAATGAGGAGTCGATCCTGAGCGCGGCGGAGGAAGAATTCGCCCGCCACGGCTTCAAGGGCACCAGCATGAACACCATCGCCCAGCGCGTCGGGTTGCCCAAGGCCAATCTCCACTACTACTTCAACAACAAGCTCGGCCTCTATATGGCCGTGCTGGGCAACATCCTCGAACTCTGGGACAGCACCTTCAACCACCTGACCGTGGATGACGATCCGGCCGAGGCCCTCAGCCGCTACATCCGCGCCAAGCTGGAATTCTCGCGGCGCCAGCCGCTGGCCTCGCGGATCTTCGCCATGGAGATCATCGGCGGCGGTCACTGCCTGTACGAATACTTCGATCAGGACTACCAGACCTGGTTTCGCAGCCGGGCGGCGGTGTTCGAGTCCTGGATCGCGGCTGGCAAGCTGGACCCGGTGGATCCGGTCCACCTGATCTTCCTGCTGTGGAGCAGCACCCAGCACTATGCCGACTTCGCCAGCCAGATCTGCCAGGTGACCGGACGCAGCCGCCTGACCCGGCAGGATTTCGACGAGGCGGCGCGAACCCTGACCCATGTCATCCTCAAGGGACTGGGTCTCAAGGCGCCATGACCTTCACCCTGATCCGGGATGCCGCCTTTGAAGAAGAGGTGCGCAAGAGTCGTTTCCTTGCCCTCGCCGCGCCTGTCACCACGGTGGAAGCGGCCATGGCCTTTATCGAGCGCGTGAGCGTACCGACCGCGACCCACAACTGCTGGGCGTGGAAGCTTGGCAACCAATACCGCTTCAATGACGACGGTGAGCCCGGGGGCACCGCGGGTCGGCCCATCCTCGCCGCCATCGAGGGGCAGGATTGCGACCAGGTGGTGGTGGTCGTCATCCGCTGGTACGGCGGCATCAAGCTGGGTACCGGCGGACTGGTACGCGCCTATGGCGGTTGCGCTGCGCGCTGCCTGCAGCAGGCGGACAAGCAGCCGCTGGTGCTGCGGCAGGACTATGGCTTCGCCTGTACCTATGCGGAGTGGCCACTGATCAAGGCGCGCCTGGCCGCCCTGGCAGTGGTGCTGCTCGAAGAGGACTACCAGGCGCTGGAGATCGTCCTGCAGATCGCCGTGGAACCGCAGCGTCGCGACGAGGTGGCGACCTTGCTGACCAATCTGAGCAGCGGGCGGATCGTTCTGCGCTCGCTTTAGCGGCACGACCTTTGCTGTCTGGTGGTGCACGCCTTTCCGACTTGCACCGCCCTGGCGCATTCCCGCGTCCACCCCCGGTTGCGCTCTGTCTGGCGGCAAGACTGAACCTGCCGAGAGCCGCAGTGCGCCCCAAAAAAGCGCATCAAGCAACCGCCAGGCATGTTTTTGGTGCAACTCTTTGCGACGACTGCCCTGATGAACGAATTGCCTTCCGCCGTGGCGACCTTGGTCCACAGTGCCAATACCCTGTTCCTGCTGCTAGGCGCCGTGATGGTGCTGGCCATGCACGCCGGTTTCGCCTTTCTCGAAGCCGGCACCGTGCGGCACAAGAACCAGGTGAATGCCCTGTCCAAGATCCTCGCCGACTTCGCCATTTCCACCCTGGTGTATTTCTTCGTCGGCTACTGGATCGCCTATGGCGTGACGTTCTTCGCCCCGGCCCAGGTGCTGACCGCCGACAATGGCTACGGACTGGTGAAGTTCTTTTTCCTGGCGACCTTCGCCGCGGCCATTCCCGCGATCATCTCCGGCGGTATCGCCGAGCGGGCGCGCTTCGTGCCGCAGCTGTGCGCTACGGCGCTGATCGTGGCCTTCGTCTATCCCTGCTTCGAAGGCCTGATGTGGAACAACAACCTGGGGCTGCAGGACAGCTTCGAAGCGCTGTTCGGGGCGCGCTTCCACGACTTCGCCGGCTCGGTGGTGGTGCACGCGGTGGGTGGCTGGCTGGCCCTGGCGGCGGTGATGCTGCTGGGGCCGCGTCAGGGTCGCTATCGCGAAGGCCGGTTGGTGGCCTTTCCGCCGTCGAACATTCCCTTCCTGGCGCTGGGTTCCTGGATCCTGATCGTCGGCTGGTTCGGCTTCAACGTGATGAGCGCCCAAAGCCTGGCGGGTGTCAGCGGGCTGGTGGCGCTGAATTCGCTGATGGCCATGGTCGGCGGGACGGCGGCTGCCCTGCTGCTCGGGCGCAACGATCCCGGCTTCCTGCACAACGGTCCCCTGGCGGGACTGGTCGCCGTCTGCGCCGGCTCCGACCTGATGCATCCCATCGCCGCGCTGGCCACGGGCCTGGTGGCGGGTGCCCTGTTCGTCTGGGCCTTTACCGCGGTGCAGACGCGCTGGAAGCTGGACGATGTGCTGGGCGTCTGGCCATTGCATGGCCTCTGCGGCGCCTGGGGTGGCATCGCCTGCGGTCTGTTCGGCCAGACGGCGCTGGGTGGCCTGGGCGGGGTGAGCCTGCTGGCGCAGCTGGCCGGCACGGCCCTGGGTATCGCGATCGCCCTGCTCGGTGGACTGGCCGTCTACGGGCTGCTCAAGGCCGTGCTGGGCTTGCGGCTGAGTCAGGAAGAGGAATACCAGGGCGCCGATCTGTCGATCCATCGTATCGCCGCCAACAGCCACGATGGCTAGTGGCCCAGGTTACCCACAGCTAGCGTGTACAGTGATGTGGATAACCCGTGCATGAAGTCACCAGAACGCCACGGAGACCGGCCTGGCGGCGACTGGTGAAGAAATGAGCACGTGCGGGTGTCGTGGCGGCAACCGTGGATGGCGGGCAGCCGGTAGCCGGCCAGTAACAGTAATCGGTAGAGTGGGCGATCCTTTTTCCAGGAGTGTCCCATGCCCGCCCTCTCGACCCTGCTGCCCTGGCTCCGCGAGGTGGACCGCACCACCCTGAAGGCGGATCTGGGTGCGGGTCTGCTGGGCGCGGTCCTGGCGCTCCCCCAGGGCGTGGCCTTCGCCACCCTGGCCGGACTGCCTCCGCAATATGGCGTCTATGGCGCCGTGGTGCCCTGCATCGTCGCCGCCCTGGCGGGTTCCAGTCGCCATGTGGTGACCGGTCCGACCAACGCCAACTCCCTGGCCCTGCTGGCGGCGCTGTCGCCGCTGGCGCTGGCGGGCTCCGGCCCCTACATCGACCTGGCCCTGGCGGTGACCCTACTGGTTGGTCTGCTGCAACTGACGGTGGGCGCCCTGCGCCTGGGCGCCGTGGCCAACTTCATTTCGCCTTCGGTGCTGCTCGGCTTCATGAGCGGTGCGGCCGTGCTGATCGGGCTCTATTCGCTCAAGGACCTGTTCGGGTTGTCGCCGCCACTGGGCACCTCGGCCTTCGGCGTCCTCGGCTATGTGCTCGCCCATCCGCTGGCGATCCACTGGCCCTCGCTGGTCATCGGTGTGGTGACCCTGGTCGCCACCCTGCTGCTGCGCCGGCTGCGCCCGCGCTGGCCGACCATGCTGCTGGGCCTGCTGGCCGGTTGCCTGAGCGCCTGGATCCTGGAACGCAGCGTGCCGGGCGCGGCCCAGGGACTCGCCACGGTCGGACGGATTCCCTCGGCGCTGCCGCCCTTCCATCTGCCCGACGTCACCCTGCAGGACCTGGGCAATCTCTCCGGGATCGCCGTGGCCCTGACGCTGGTGGCCCTGGGGCAGTCGCTGTCGATCGCCAAGGCGGTGGCCCAGCGCTCCGGCCAGCGACTGGACGTCAATCGCGAATTCCGCGGCCAGGGCCTGGCCAATCTGGTGGGTGGCTGCTTTTCGGCCTATGTGTCCTGCGGCTCGCTGAATCGCTCCATGCCCAATTTCGAAGCCGGGGCCCGTACGCCGCTGGCGGCGGTGTTCGCCGCCCTGCTGGTGGTGGCGCTGGTGGCCTTTGGCGGCGCCCTGATCGCGGCGATTCCGCTGGCAGCCATCGCCGCCACCCTGCTGCTGGTGGCGCGCGGGCTACTGGACCTGGGGCGCTGGCGCGAGGTGCTCAGGGTCAGCCGCACCGAGGCCCTGGTGGCCGGGGTGACCTTGCTGGCGACCCTGACCATTCCCTTGGACCGCGCCGTGCTGCTGGGCACCCTGGTGTCCCTGGTGGCCTATCTCTATCGCACCTCGCACCCGGCGATCCGCCCGCTGGTGCCGGATCCCCGTACCCCCGAGCGCCGTTTCACGCCACTGGACGAACTGGGCCAGCCGGCGCAGGAGTGTCCGCAACTCAAGCTGGTACGGGTGGAAGGCTCGGTGTTCTTTGGCGCCGTACCCCATGTCGGCGATCAGCTGGATGGCTTTCGCCGAGCCCAGCCCGGTCAGAAGCATGCGCTGTTCATGACCAAGAGCATGAATTTCATCGATCTGGCCGGTAACGACCTGTGGCGGCGGGAATGGCGCGAGCGCCGGGCCCAGGGCGGTGATCTCTATTTCCATCGCCCGCGTACCCCGGTGCTGCAGCTGTTCGCCAAGACCGGCTTTCTCAAGGAGCTGGGCGACGGCCATGTCTTCTCGTCCAAGGACCAGGCCCTGCGCAGCATCTATCCGCGGCTGGACCCGGAGGTCTGCCGCACCTGCACCGCGCGCACCTTCGTCGAATGCGCGGCGCGCGCGGCGGAGCGGGCGCCAGGCGCGGACGGCGCCCGGACGGACTGCTAAGCTGGCGGTTTTCCTCTGCCGCCGGAGATTTCCATGACCGCTGCCCTGCGTCTCGCTCGCCGCCTTGCCCTGACCGCTCTGCTGTTGCCCGGCCTGGCCCTCGCCCACGGCCATCTCAAGAGCGCCGAGCCCGCGCCCGACAGCACCAGCGCGGCACCGAAGCAACTGAGCCTGAGCTTTTCCGAAGGGATCGAGGCGTCTCTCAGTCAGGTGCTGTTGCAACGTCTGGATGGCCAGGCCAGCACGGCGATCACTACCGGCAAGGTCATTTCCGGCCGCGACGAGCGCACCCTGGACGTGCCGCTGGATGCGCCGCTGGAACCGGGCCGCTACCAGGTGAAATGGCGGGTACTGGCCAAGGACGGGCACAAGACCCAGGGCGACTACCACTTCACCGTCCAGTAGGGATGGACGCCGGACTGGCGACGCCCGAGGCCTGGCGCCCCGTCGCCCGTACCCTGCTGCTGCTGCCGCTGCTGCTGACCTGGGGCTATCTGGCCCTGGCGCTCTGCTTGGGTCGCCCCGGCTTGCGTTTCTGGCTACTGGAGCGCGCGCGTCTTTCGGCCCGCCTGCTGGGCGCGCTGCTGCTGCTCGGGGTGTCGAGCCAGTTACCGCTGCAGGCAGCCCTGGTGGGCGAGGGCTGGACGGATGCCTTCAACCTGCCGCTGTGGCGGCTGTATCTGGCCACCGAGGCCGGGCATGGCTGGCGCTGGCAATGGCCACTGGGTCTGCTGCTGGCGCTGTGGCTGCTGGTGGGACCCGGGATTCGCGGCAGTCGGTGGCTATGGGGGTTCAGCGGCCTGCTGCTGGCCAGTCTGGCCCTGGGTGGCCATGCCGCCGCGACGCTGGGCGGGCTCGGCGGGGTGCATCAGCTGAACCAGGCCCTGCATCTGCTCACGACAGGATTCTGGCTGGGCAGTCTGCCCGGGGTGCTGCTGTGCCTGGGACAGCCGCCCGTATACCTGAGAGATGACGTCCAGCACTTGCTGCGCGGCTACTCGCTGCCCGGGCAGCTCTGCGTGGCGCTGGCCTTGCTCAGCGGCGTGCTCAACAGCCTGCTGATCCTCGGGCCGGAAGGCCTGCTGCGGCTGACGCCCTACTCCGCTCTGCTGCTGGCCAAGGTACTGGTGGTGGCGACCATGGTCGTCCTGGCCCTGGCCAATCGTTATCTGCTGGTACCGCGACTGGGTCAGGGACCCAAGGCATGGCAGCTGCTGCGCCGGGCCACGGCCGTGGAGATCGCCCTGGGGGTGATCGCCGTCGCGCTGGTGGCGGCCTTCTCGGGTCTGGATCCCTTCAGCTGAAAGCCTGGGCGACCGCTGTCGCCCCGGTACGCCTCGGAAATAGACGTTCATACCCAGGTAGATTTCCTTGCTGCTGTCGAGCTGGCTCGAACCGAGCTTGGCGCCGTCCTGGTCGATATCGGGCTTGGCGTTACTGCGCCGGTAGCGATAGCCGGCTTCCCGGGAGGTGCGCTCGTTGACCTGCGGCAGGATGCCGGCCTGGACCCTGGCCACATAGCCGAGGTCGCTGTCATGGCCGAAACCGGAACCATCCTGGATGACCCGGGCGACGCCCAAGGTTCCGCCGCCGCACAGCTTGGTGCGAAGAGGACGACAGCGGATTTCAGGACGTTCCTGGCGAAGGGCTTCTCACGCGATGCGAATGCAGCCCGACCGACTGCGCGGCCATCTTCGTCGGACGCGAATCAGCGCAGGATTAGGGAGACTGGATCGGAACTGAACGCTGAAGCGGGGAGCAGGAGATGAACCGGACCGCCCGTTGCAGGCGGCCCGGCTTGAAGGCGATCAACGCTGGCGGTGGTACTCGGTCACGCGCTGGACTTCTTCCTTGGAGCCCAGGAACACCGCCACCCGCTGGTGCAGGCCGTCGGGCTGGACGTCAAGAATGCGCTGGTGACCATTGGTGGCCGCGCCACCGGCCTGCTCCACCAGCAGGGCCATGGGATTGGCCTCGTACATCAGGCGCAGCTTGCCGGGCTTTTCCGGTTCGCGGGCGTCGCGCGGGTACATGAAGAGGCCGCCGCGGGTAAGGATGCGATGGACATCGGCCACCATGGAGGCGATCCAGCGCATATTGTAGTTCTTGCCCAGGGGACCTTCCTTGCCGGCCAGCAGCTCGTCCACGTAGCGCTTGACCGGGGCTTCCCAGTGGCGCTGGTTGGACATGTTGATGGCGAATTCGGCAGTGGTCTCGGGGATGGTGATGTCTTCATGGGTCAGCACGAAGCTGCCCAGTTCGCGATCCAGGGTGAAACCCTTGACGCCGTCGCCCAGGGTCAGCACCAGCATGGTCTGGGGACCGTAGATAGCGTAGCCGGCGGCGACCTGCTCGGTGCCCTTCTGCATGAAGGCTTCTTCGGTCACGTCACCGGTGGTGCTGCTGACGAAGTCCTTGCGCAGGATGGAGAAGATGGTGCCGACGGAGACGTTGACGTCGATGTTGGACGAGCCGTCCAGGGGATCGAACATCAGCAGGTAGGCGCCCTTGGGGTAGTGACCGGGGATCTGGTGAACCTGGTCCATTTCCTCGGAGGCCATGCCGGCCAGGGTGCCGCCCCACTCGTTGGCTTCCAGCAGGATCTCGTTGGACAGCACGTCCAGCTTCTTCTGCACTTCGCCCTGGACGTTCTCGGTGCCCATGCTGCCGAGCACGCCACCCAGCGCCCCCTTGGACACCTCGTAGCTGATGCGCTTGCACGCCCGGGCCACGACTTCGATGAGGAAGCGCAGGTCGGCCGGGGTCTTGTGGCTGCGGGTCTGCTCGATGAGGTAACGACTGAGGGATATCCGGGACATCGCGGTGCTCCTTGTAATGATGGGCGCGAGTGTAGCGCCAAAGCTCAAGCTCCGTCTCAAGCAGAGCGGACCGTCAGGCCAGGTCTGCCAGCCAGTGCCGATTCCAGGTTTCCTGCCGAGGTGACAGCTCACTGGACACCGGCGGCCGACAGGGAACGCGCGCCTAGCGCGCGTTCAGGGTCTCCACGGCCAGCAGTACGCCTCGGCCAACACGGAGATTTTCGGCGCTGGGGTAGACTGCCGAGTCGGGTTCCAGTTCAGGCTGACGGCTGTCCAGCTGTATCACCCAGTGATGTCCGTCACGTGACGAGGGCAATCTCAGGTCGATTTCCTCCCGTCGTGGCTGGAAGGCCAACCAGATCCGTGCGGCCTGGGGCTGATCCTCGCCATCGAGGGGCTCCAGGGTAAGGGCGAGCGGCAAGCTGCCCCCCGCCTGCCAGCGACCGTCGTCCATCGGCGCGCCGTCGGCATCGAGCCATTCGATCCGGACCCAGCCACGGGGATCGGGTCGCCCCAGCAGCCGTTGCGCCTGCAGCGCCGGTAATGCCTGGCGCAGCGCCATGAGGCGGCCGACAAAGGCACTCTGCAGCCTTCCGGCGGGGCTGCCGGCCTGCTGCCAGTCCAGCCAGGACAGTTCGTTGTCCTGCACATAGGCGTTGTTGTTGCCCTGCTGGGTGCGGCCGAATTCGTCGCCGGCGGTCAGCATGGGTTCGCCACCGGCGAGGATCAGGGTCGCCAGCAGGGCGCGCTGGTCGGCGGCGCGGTCCTCCTGGATGGCCGGATCGTCGCTCGGGCCTTCGACGCCGTTGTTCCAGCTCTTGTTGTCGGTGGTGCCGTCGCGATTCTCCTCGCCATTGGCCTCGTTGTGCTTTTCGGCATAGCTGACCAGGTCGGCCAGGGTGAAGCCATCGTGGGCGGTGATGAAGTTGACGCTGGTGCGCAAGCTGCGATCGCCCGTGCCGAAGAGATCGGCGCTGCCGGCCAGGCGGGTGGCCAGGGCACCACGCAGCCCCTCGTCGCCGCGCCAGAAGCGGCGGACGTCGTCGCGGAAGGCGTCGTTCCATTCCTGCCAGGGCGCGCGAAAGGCACCGACCTGATGACCGCCGGGACCGATGTCCCAGGGCTCGGCCACCTGCCGCACCTGGCGCAGTAGCGGATCCTGGGCCAGGGCCTGGAGCAGCGGTGCGTCACGATCAAAGCCGCTTTCCAGACGACCCAGCGCCGGCGCCAGGTCGAAGCGAAAGCCGTCGACGCCGGCGGCGGTCACCCAGTGCCGGAGGCTGTCCAGGGTCAGGCGCAGCGCTGGCGGGCTGTACAGGGCCAGGCAGTTGCCGCAACCCATGTCGTTGATATAACGCGCCGGATCGTCCGGCTGCAGGCGGTAGTAGCCGGCATTGTCCAGGCCGCGCAGATTGAAGGTGGGGCCGAGCTCATCGCCTTCGCCGGTATGGTTGAAGACCACGTCGAGCAGCACCTCGAAGCCGGCGGCCTGCAGGGTGGCCACCGTCTCGCGCAATTCGCCCAGGGCCTCGTGCCCGGCCAGGCGCGGATCGATGGCGGCCATGAGCACCGGGTTGTAGCCCCAGTAGTTGGCCAGGCCCAGGGCCGGCAGATGGCGATCGTCGGCCCAGGCAGCGATGGGCAGCAGCTCCAGGGTGGTGACGCCGAGGCGCTGCCAGTGTTCGATCAGCGCGGGATGGCGCAACGCCGCCAGGGTGCCGCGCTGGCGGGCGGGCACCTGCGGATGCAGCTGGGTCTGACCACGCACGTGCAGCTCGTAGATCAGCCCGGCGGCGCGGCGCTTGGGCGTCGGCGCCATGCTGTCGACCGGCGGCAGGACGATGGCCTTGGGAACATGGGCGCTGCTGTCGCGCTCGTCCGGGCGGCTGGGGTCTTCGGGATGAAAGCCATAGGTGCTGGGGTGCAGCTGGAAGGGCCGGTCCACAGCCAGGGCCCAGGGGTCCACCAGCAGTTTGTTGGCATTGAATCTGAGACCGTCCCGGGGACGATAGGCGCCTCGGGCGCGCAACCCATATCTCAGCCCCGGCTTGGCGCCGGGCAGAAAACCGTGCCAGACGCCGCCCTCGTGCTCGCGAAAGGCCAGGCGCTGGGTCTCGGCCTCGCCCTTGGCGTCATAGAGGCAGAGTTCGACCGCTTCGGCGGCCGGCGACCAGACGGCGAAGTTGATCCCGCCGTCGACGAGGGTGGCACCGTAATGGGCAGGATTGCCCGCTTCGAGGCGGGTAGAGGTGCGGGGCATGGGGACTCCGGTGACGGGCTTGCGGGGCGGATACTGCAAGGATGTAGACGTCGTGGAAGGCAGGGGTTCTCAGTCGGGGAGTGGCTGATCGTGGCCATGGCCAGCCGCCGTAGGCTGGGTTGAGCGTAGCGAAGCCCAGCACATCCTGCTTGTGCGCCGGCTCTGTCGTGGCCCTTATCGCGGCCATGGGCCGCTCCTACGGATGGCCTGTAGGAGCGGCCGCAGCGGCGGACCGCCATGGCCGCGATAGACCCTATAACGACTACAGCGCCTTCCAGATCTCCGTGGCGTATTCGCGGATGGTGCGGTCGGAGGAGAACCAGCCCATGCTGGAGGTGTTGATCACCGCCGATTGCCACCATTTGTCCGGCTGCTGCCAGCGCATTTCAACCTGGCGCTGGGCGTCCCAGTAGGCATCGAAGTCGGCGCAGACCAGGAAGCGGTCGTGCCAGGTAAGCACGTCGAGCAGGCTGTTGTAGCGAGCCGGATCCTCGGGGGAGAACTGGCCACCGCGCAGACCCGCCAGAACCTGGGCCAGGCGTGGCGAATTCTCGATGATGTCCGAGGAGATGCCGCCGCTGCGCTGGCGCTCCTCCACCTCGGCCGCCTTGAGGCCGAAGATGAACATGTGCTCCTCACCGATCAGCTCGCACATCTCCACATTGGCGCCGTCCAGGGTGCCGATGGTGAGGGCGCCATTGAGGCCGAACTTCATGTTGCTGGTGCCCGAGGCTTCCATGCCGGCGGTGGAGATCTGCTCGGACAGGTCCGCCGCCGGAATGATGACCTCGGCCAGGCTGACGTTGTAGTTGGGCAGGAAGACAACCTTGAGCAGGTCGCGGGTCAGGGGATCGTTGTTGACAACCTTGGCCACATCATTGGCCAGCTTGATGATCAGCTTGGCCTGGTGATAGCTGGCGGCGGCCTTGCCGGCGAAGATCTTGACCCGCGGCGTCCAGTCGCCGTTGGGGTTGTCGCGGATGGCCTGATACAGCGCGATGGTCTGCAGCAGGTTCATCAGCTGCCGCTTGTACTCGTGGATGCGCTTGATCTGGACGTCGAAAAGCGCGGCGGGGTCGAGATCGATCTCCATCCGCTGTTTCACCAGGCTGGTGAAGGTGTCCTTGTTGCGTTGACGCTGCAGGGCGAAGCGCTCGCGGAAGTTGCTGTCGTTGGCATAGGGCTTGAGCTGCGGCAGGGTCTTTTCCGGATCGTGCAGCACGCCCTGGCCCAGGGTATCCACCAGCAGGTCGGTGAGCGCCGGATTGGCCTGGTGCAACCAGCGGCGGAAGGTGATGCCGTTGGTCTTGTTGTTGATGCGATCCGGATAGAGTCGGTGCAGCGAGCGGAAGACCGTCTTGCGCATCAGGTCGGTGTGCAGTCCCGACACGCCATTGGTGCTGTGCGAGCCGAGGAAGGCCAGGTTACCCATGCGCACCCGGCGACCCTGGCTTTCGTCGATCAGGGAGACATAGGAGATCATGGCGCCATCGGTCTCGCCGCGGGCGCGCAGGGAGTCGAGGAACTGCGCATTGATCAGGTAGATGATCTGCATGTGCCGCGGCAGCAGGCGCTCCATCAGTTGCACCGGCCAGGTCTCCAGCGCCTCGGGCAGCAGGGTGTGGTTGGTGTAGCTGAGGGTGCCGACGGTGGTGCTCCAGGCGGCGTCCCAGGGAATGCCGTGGACGTCCACCAGCAGCCGCATCAGCTCGGCCACGGCAATGGCCGGGTGGGTGTCGTTGAGCTGGATGGACACGTGCTCGGGCAGGCTGAGCAGGTCGTTGTGCTGCTTGAGATGACGGCGGGTCAGGTCGGCCAGCGAGGCAGCGACGAAGAAATACTCCTGGCGCAGGCGCAGCTCCTGGCCGGCTTCGCTGCTGTCGGCCGGATAGAGCACCCGCGAGATGCTCTCAGCGCGCGCCTCGTTGGCCACGGCGCCGACATGGTCGCCGGCGTTGAAGGTTTCCAGGTGGAGGATCTCCAGCGGTCGGGCACGCCAGAGTCTCAGGGTATTGGCGCCCTCCCCGCCCCAGCCGATCACCGGGGTGTCATAGGCCACCGCACGGATGCGTTCGCCGGGCGTCCACACCTGGCGGCGCGGATCGCCTTCGCCGTAGGGCGCGACGTGACCGCCGAAACCGATCTCGTACACCACCTCGGCCCGTTCGAACTCCCAGGGGTTGCCGAAATCCAGCCAGTTCTCCGGCTGCTCCAGCTGGAAGCCATCGGCGATCACCTGGCGGAACAAACCATGCTCGTAACGGATGCCATAGCCATGGCTGGCGATGCCCAGGGTGGCCATGCTTTCCATGAAGCAAGCGGCCAGCCGGCCGAGACCGCCGTTACCCAGGGCGGCGTCCGGCTCCAGCCCGCGAATGCGTTCCAGGTCGACGCCGAGGTCGGCCAGGGCACGGCGGGTCTCTTCGAGGATGCCGAGGTTGGACAGGCTGTCGATCAGCAAGCGACCGATGAGGAATTCCAGGGAAAGGTAGTAGACCCGCTTCTGGCCGGTGCGATAGGCGTCGCGCGTGCGACTCATCCAGCGGTCGACGATGTAGTCCCGAGCGGCCAAAGCGGTGGCCTGGAACCAGTCGTGGTCGAGGGCGTTGTCGGGGTCCTTGCCGACGGCGTAGGTGAGCTTGGAGAGGATGTTGGTACGGAGCGCGGAAACTTCGTTGGGCGAGATGAAGCGGGGTCTTGTCATCAGGATTGACCTCTGCAAGCGCTTGAGCTTTGTCTGAAAAGTACCTGCGCATCGGTGATGCTGCGTTGAAAATCAACTCAGAATGCTCATTTACCGCTCGTAAACTGCGCTTCCTCGCTGATTTTTGCCTTGTCTCACCTTCACTCGGTGACCTTTCAGACAAGCCTGGGAATCAGATCGCGAAGTGGCCGCGGATAATGCGGCGCGTGCCGTTCACCCTACTTTTAGGCGAAACGTCGGGCACGTCCAAGCTTTTTTCGACACATCAGACGGTTAGCCGTCTCCCCTCTCCGCTCTCTAGCCCGAGGTTTTCATCATGCGCAAGACCCTGCTCATCACCGGTGCAAGTCGCGGTATCGGCCGCGCCACGGCCCTTGGCGCCGCTCGCCGCGGCTGGAACGTCGCCTTCAACTATCGCCAGGACGAGGCCGCGGCCCAGGCCACCCTGGCCGAGATCGAGAGCCTCGGCGTGGAAGGCCTGGCGCTGCGCGGCGAAGTGGCCGACGAGGCCCAGGTGCTGGCGCTGTTCGAGCGCACGGTGGCGCGCTTCGGCGGGCTGGACGGCTTCGTCAACAATGCCGGGATCGTCGACCACTCCCAGCCATTGGTGGACATGAGCGCCGAGCGCCTGCGGCGGATGTTCGAGGTCAACGTCTATGGCGCCTTTCTCTGCGCCCGCGAAGCGGCCCGCCACCTGTCTCGCGAACGCGGCGGCCGCGGGGGCGCCATCGTCAATGTCTCATCCATCGCCGCCCGCCTGGGCTCGCCCAACGAATATGTCGACTACGCCGCCAGCAAGGCGGCGCTGGATACCCTGACCCTCGGCCTGGCCAAGGAGTTGGGCCCGCATGGGGTAAGGGTCAATGCGGTGCGGCCGGGCGTGACCCTTACCGACATCCACGCCAGCGGCGGCCAGCCGGGACGCGCCGAGCGCCTGGGGCTGAGCACCCCGCTGGGGCGTGCGGGCGAGGCCGAGGAGATCGCTGCCGGCATCCTCTGGCTGTTGTCGGACGAGGCTTCCTACACCACCGGGGCGCTACTGGACATCGGTGGCGGGCGCTAGGGCCTAGTCGCGCCGGGGCGTGAGGGCATTGAGCACCTGCTGCGACAGCGCATGGTAGAGCGGCACCGGCATCAGCCAGCCGGAGACGGCGGCGGCCAGCAGACAGGCCGCCAGCACCGGCAGCGCCATGTCCGGGCTGTGGGCCAGCTCCAGGGTGATGACGGTGGCGGTCAGCGGAGTACGGGTGACGCCGGCGAGGTAGGCGGCCAGGCCCAACAGGGCGCCTTGCGGCAGGCTGATGCCCGGCAGCCAGTCGACCAGCCAGGGGCCGAGCGCCGCCCCCACCGCCAGCGAGGGCGAGAACAGGCCACCCGGCACCCCGGCCAGGTAGGAGACGACATTGGCGAGAAATTTCCACAGCAGGAAGTCGCCCCCGGTCACCGGTTCGCCGGCCAGGATGGCATGGGTCTCGGCATAGCCGGTGCCGAACACGTGCTGGCCGGAAAGCAACCCCAGCGCCGCCAGCACCAGTCCACAACCGGCGGCGAAAGCCACCGGACGCCGCCCGCGCAGGGCGTTCAGGCGCCCCAGCCAGCCCCGCTCGGTGGGCAGCACCAGGCGGCCGTAGCAACCGCCCAGCAGTCCGCCGATGACGCCGATCACCGCCACGCCGATCCAGCCCAGGCCCCAGGTCAGGTGCAGATCCAGGGCACCGAGATAGCTGTAGGGACCGACGATGCCCAGGGTGACGATGCCGCCGAGCAGCACGGCGGTCAGCACCAGGCCGCTGAAGCGCTGCTCGAAGGTGTGGGTCAGTTCCTCGATGGCGAAGACCACCCCGCCCAGGGGCGTGTTGAAGGCGGCGGCGATCCCGGCAGCGCCGCCGGCGAGGATGAGTCCGGACAGGGTGCGGCGGCCATGCAGGCCGAGGCGCTTGCCGAAGCCATAGAGTAGCGCGGCGCCCACGTGCACCGTAGGTCCTTCGCGGCCCACCGAGCCGCCCACCAGCAAGGCGCCGGCGGTGAGCAGCAGCTTGGCCAGGGCGATGGGTGGCGCCAGCAGCCG
Source organism: Pseudomonas sp. PS02302 (assembly GCF_029959585.1). NCBI lineage: Bacteria > Pseudomonadati > Pseudomonadota > Gammaproteobacteria > Pseudomonadales > Pseudomonadaceae > Pseudomonas > Pseudomonas sp. PS02302. Next base: position 62,352 of record NZ_JASCON010000014.1, on the reverse strand, counting down.
GGCACGCAGATCCGCTTCGGGTCTTTCGAGGGTGACGATGACCTGGGGAATGCCGCTGCCACGGGCATCGCGCAACACGCCTTGCGTCAACCAGACCAGTCCGGCGAAGCCGAGCGGCGTCACCAGCCAGGGCCAGATCGCACTGTGCCTTAGCATTTTCTGGAAGAGGCCGAAGGAGGCATCGGCCAGCCAGGCGAAGGCCAGACCGGCCAGGCCCACCAGCACCGCGCCGACCCAGAAGGCGATGCGCTGGCGCCACTCGCGCAGCCGACGACGCCGGCGATGGCGTAGCAGATGCAGCCGACGCCGGGCGGCGACTTTGGGATCGGTATCGGGAAAGACGGGATCGGACATGGAGAAGAGGACACCAGGAAGCGAGAGCCTCCCAGTGTAACCTCTTGTTACAGCGGTATCGTCAGGGTCCGGATCAGGCCGCGGGGACCAGTTCGGTGGCGGCTTCGTTGCGCTTGAGCACCGCGTAGATGACCCCGGTCACCAGACTGCCGGCGGCGATGGCGCCCAGGTACAGCCAGGCGTGGCTGATGGCGTTGGGGATCAGCAGCACGAAGAGGCCACCGTGGGGCGCCATCAGCTTGCAGTTGAACAGCATCACCAGGGCGCCGGTCAGGGCACCGCCGATGACGCTGGCCGGGATCACCCGCAGCGGATCCTTGGCCGCGAAGGGAATCGCGCCCTCGGAGATGAAGCACAGCCCCAGCACCGAGGCCGCCTTGCCCGCCTCGCGCTCGCTCTGGGCGAACTTGTGCCGCGCCAGCAGGGTGGCGATGCCCATGCCGATGGGTGGCACCATGCCGGCCGCCATGGTGGCGGCCATCGGCCCGTAGGTCTTGGACGCCAGCAGGCCGACGGTGAAGGCATAGGCGGCCTTGTTGATCGGGCCGCCGAAGTCGATGCACATCATGGCGCCGAGGATCAGGCCGAGCAGCACGGCATTGCTGGTGCCGAGATTGTTGAGGAAGTCGGTGAGCCGACTGAGGGCGCCGGCCACCGGGGTGCCGACCAGATAGATCATCACCAGACCGACGATGAGGCTGGCGAACAGCGGGATGATCAGGATCGGCTTGAGCGCCTCGACGCTGGCCGGCAGCTTGACGTGCTGGGCGATGGCCTTGGCCACGTAGCCGGCCAGGAAGCCGGCGATGATGCCACCGATGAAGCCGCTGCCCAGACTGGCGGCCAGCCAGCCACCGATCATGCCGGGCGCGAGGCCCGGACGGTCGGCGATGGAATAGGCGATGTAGCCGGCCAGCACCGGGACCATCAGCTTGAACGCCGATTCGCCGCCGATCTGCATCAGGGCCGCGGCCAGGGTGCCCTGCTCCTTGAAGGCCTCGATGCCGAAGACGAAGGACAGGGCGATCAGCAGACCACCCGCCACCACCATCGGCAGCATGTAGGACACCCCGGTGAGCAGGTGCTTGTAGACGCCCGCGCCTTCCTTCTTGGCCGGCTTGGCGCCCTCGCCCGCCGCTGGCGCGGCGCTGCCGGCCAGGGTCTCGCCCTCGGCCAGGGCCTTCTTGATCGTCGCCTCGGGTTGCTTGAGGGCGACCCCGGTGCCGCAGCGATAGACGCGCTTGCCGGCGAAGCGCTCGACATTGACCTCGATGTCGGTCGCCAGCAGCACCACGTCGGCGTCGCGGATGGCCTCGGCCGGCAGCGGATTGCGCGCCCCTACCGAGCCCTGGGTTTCCAGGTGCAGGCGATAGCCGAGCTTCTTGGCGGCATTCTGCAGCGCCTCGGCCGCCATGAAGGTATGGGCGACCCCCGTCGGGCAGGCGGTGATGGCCACCAGCCGCGGCGTCTCGCCGGCACTGGCCGGTACGCTCGGCGCAGCGCCGCTGGCCACCGGGGCCTGCTCGAGCACCTTGGCTTCGCTGGCGGCGCGTTGCAGGAAGGCATCGACGTCGCGCAGGGCTTCGGCCGGAGCGGCGCGGTAGACACGCTTGCCGACGAAGCGGGACAGATCGACCGCCCCGGTATGGACCACCACCACCAGTTCGGCGCGTGCCACCTGGTCGTCGGTCAGCAGGGTGGCCTCGGGGCCGTCGTGGATCTCGACGCTGGTGGTCCAGCCGCGGCGCTGGGCGGCGGCGTCCAGCAGGCGCGCACTGAGCACGCTGGTGACCATGCCGGTCGGGCAGGTCGTGACGATGGCGATGTTCATGGGTTTACCCCTGGTTCTTGTTCTAGCGGAAAGTCGGGAAGGACGCGTACCCGCACCTGGTCTTCGAGGGTGGCGAGTTGCGCGGGATCGTTGATGCCGAAGCCGATCTGGGTGACCGCCAGGGCCGCGATGGCGGTGGCCGTGGTCAGGGTGCGTTCCGGCGACTGGCCGGTGAGCAGGCCGTGCAGCATGCCGGCCAGCAGGGAATCCCCCGCCCCGACGGTGCTCGCCACGGTGACCTTGGGCGGCTGCGCCTCCAGGGTCTGCGGACCGTACCAGCGCACGCCGTCGGCGCCCTGGGAGATCACCAGATGCTCGATGCCGAGGGCGCGCAGCTGCTCGACCAGCAGCGCCTGCTCGGTGGCGGTCTCGGCGGGTGCACCACAGGCTTCGGCCAGTTCTTCGGTATTGGGCTTGATCAGCCAGGGCCCGGCGGCCAGGGCGGCGCGCAGGGCGGCCCCGCTGGTGTCCAGGGCCACCGGCAGGCCCAGCGACTTGAGCCGACCGACCAGCGCGGCCAGCCACTCGGGGGTCACCCCGCGCGGCAGGCTGCCGGCCACCACCACGGCGTCGTGGCCAGGGGCCAGGCGATCGAGGGTTTCGAGCAATTCCTGCTGGGCGGCGGCGGACACCTCCGGGCCGGGTCCGTTGATGTCGGTGATGCGCCCAGCGGCTTCGGCCAGCTTGAGATTGCTGCGGGTTTCACCGGCGACCCGGACGAAGGCATCGGTGAAGCCGCGGCGGGCAAACAGGGCCTCGAAGGCGGCCGCGTTGGCGGCACCGAGAAAGCCGCTCACCGTCAGGTCATGGCCGAGATCGGCCAGCACCTGGGCGACGTTGATGCCCTTGCCGGCGGCATGGACGATCACCGCCTCGCTGCGATTCACCGCGCCGGGCTTGAGCTCCGGCAACTGGACGGTGAGGTCCAGCGCCGGATTGAGGGTCAGGGTGAGGATGCGGCTCATCGCAGGGCCTCCACGCTCTGCCGCACTTCCGCGGCAGTGGCCAGTTCCAGGGCGCGGGCGGCGCAGGACTGCACCAGGCGCAGCTCCAGTTCGCGCACCCGGGCCTTGACCAGCGGCACGCTGCGGGCCGAGACCGACAGCTCGTCCACGCCCAGGCCGACCAGTACCGGCACCGCCAGGGGATCGGCCGCCAGCTCGCCGCAGACGCCTACCCACTTGCCGTGGGCATGGGCGGCGCGCACCGTCATGTCGATCAGGCGCAGCACGCTGGGGTGCAGGCCATCGGCCTCGCCGGACAGCAGCGGGTGGCCGCGGTCGATGGCCAGGGTGTATTGCGTCAGGTCATTGGTACCGACGCTGAAGAAGTCCACTTCCGGAGCCAGCACCGGGGCCAGCAGCGCGGCCGAGGGCACCTCGATCATGATGCCGACCTGCAGGTCGGTGGTGGGAATCTCCTGGCGCAGGCGGTCGAGGATGTCACGCGCCTGACGCCACTCCTCGACCCGGCCGATCATGGGGAACATGATCCGCAACGGCCGGCCGTCGGCGGCCTTGAGCAGGGCACGCAGCTGGGTCTCCAGCAGTTCCGGACGGCGCAGCGTCAGGCGGATGCCGCGAATGCCGAGGAAGGGGTTCTCTTCCGGTGGCAGCGGCAGATAGGGCAGTGGCTTGTCGCCACCGACGTCCAGGGTGCGCACCACCAGCGGCTTGCCGGCCAGGCCATCGAGGGCGCGGCGGTATTCCGCTTCCTGGGTGGCCTCGTCGGGCGCGCTGTCGTGGCTCATGAACACCAGTTCGGTGCGCAGCAGGCCGACGGCTTCGGCGCCCTGCTCCACCGCGGCGGCGGCCTGGGCGGTATCGCCCAGGTTCACGGCGATCTCGACGTGGTGGCCGTCACGGGTGGTGGCGCTTTCGAAACGGCGCGCTTCGGCGGCGCGGCGGCGCTCGGCCTGGACCTCGCGCTCACGCTGCACGGCCTCGATGCGACTGGCATCAGGGGCGATTTCCAGGGTGCCCTTGTCGCCATCCAGCAGCAGCACGCTGCGCGGCGCCAGGTCCAGCACGCGACGACCGGCGCCGACGATGGCCGGAATGCCCAGGGCGCGGGCGACGATGGCGCTGTGGGAGCTGGCGCCGCCACGGGCGGTGAGGATGCCGCAGACGCGCTCGCGGTCCAGCCGCGCCACATCGCCCGGGCCGACCTCGTCCATCACCAGCACATAGGGTTCTTCAGGCTCGCGGGCGGATTCGACGCCGCACAGCTGGGCCAGTACCCGCCGACCGACGTCGCGCAGGTCGGCGGCGCGCTCGGCGAGCAGTTTGTCCTGCAGGGCTTCCTGCTGGCTGGCGGCTTCCTCGATCTGGGCGTCCCAGGCCGCCGCGGCACTGGCGTTGGCCTTGAGGCGAGCGGCGATGCCCTGCTGCAGATCCGGGTCTTCCAGCATCTCCAGGTGGGTCAGGAAGATCTCGCGCAGGGCGCTGGCCTCGCTGCGCGCAATCAGCGCCTCGATATCCGCGCGTACCGCAGCCAGGGCCGCATCCAGGCGCTGGCGTTCGGCGGCGGCGCCTGCGCCGGTGGCGGGATAGTCGAAGTGCTGGGGTGCCACCACATGGGCCGGGCCCACGGCCAGGCCGGGGGCGGCGGCCACGGCCTGGGCGCGATCGCCCGGGGCCAGTGGCAGTTGTTCGGACGGGTCCACCAGGCTGATGGCGGTGACCCGGGCAGCCCCGGCCGGGGCCGGGGCGCTGGCGGTGACCGGCTCTACCTCTTCACCGAGTCCGGCCTGGACGGCGCCGATCAGATCGTTGAGCGCGGCCGCCGCCGGAGTACCGGGCTCGACGAGGAATTCCAGGGTCTGGCCGCGGCGGGCACCCAGCGCCAGCAGCCGCGACAGGCTCTTGGCCGAGACCGGGGCGCCGTTGTCGACGCGCACGCGGATCTCGCCGTCATAGGCCTTGGCCAGCCGCGCCAGCTCCTTCGCCGGACGGGCGTGCAGGCCATGGGCATTGGCCAGCACCACCTGGGCACTGGGCCAGTCCGGGGCGACTTCGCCGCCCAGGGCTTCGAGCACGGCACGCCGCGAGGTGGCCTGGGCCAGCTCCTGGCCACGGCCGGCGACGAGCAGATCGCAGAGACGTTCGAGCAGGGCACGATGGCCCTCGCCCAGGCTGGCCAGGCAGAACAGGCCGCGCACTGGTTGGTCCTGCAGCTGCAGGGTCTGCAGCGGGGTAACGAAGGCCAGACCGGGGCGTTTCACCGCGGTCTCGCTGTTCAGCCACCAGAGGCCGTCGCCCAGCGGCAGCGGCTGGCTGGCCTGCAGGGCACCGGCGAAGCCGGCCCCCACGCATTCCATGTGCTTGAGCATGCGCGCACCCTGCCAGGCCAGGTCTTCCAGGTCCTCGGCATCGATGGCCAGTTGCACCAGTTCTTCGTCCAGCGCCAGCGCCTGGGGCGCGCCCTGCAGCAGGTCGAGGATCTGCTGGGGTTCGCGGGCCTCGCGCAGGGCCTGTTGCAGATCGCTTTCGCCGAGGGCCCGGGTCAGCAGCTGCAGGATGCGCAGGTGTTCGTCGGATTTGGCGGCGATGGCGATGGCCAGGTAGGTCAGCTGACCATCACCCCAGTCCACCCCGTACGGGAATTGCATCATCCGCACGCCGGTGACGAACACCTGGTCGCGGGTCTGAGGCGTACCATGGGGAATGGCGATACCCTGGCCGAGATAGGTGGACCCCTGGGCCTCGCGGGCCTTCAGCCCTTCGAGATAACCCGGGGCGACCAGACCGTCGGTCACCAGGGACTCGGCGAGCATGGCCAGGGCGGTCGCCTTGTCCGGCGCCTGCTGGGCCATGCGGATATGCTGGGCATTGAGTTCGAACATGGAAGGATACCTCCGGCGCCGCGCGCCTGATCCTGGCGCCGTGCCTTTCTTGTAATAGATGCTTGCCGGCTCGCTCAGCCCTGCAATCGCGTCGAGAGCGGCGTGGCAGGGCCCTTGGCAGATTCGTGCCAGCCCTCGGACAACAGAAAGCTGAAACGTTTCACCCAATGGGACTGGAACGTTACTCGATAATCGCCGATCCTTGAAGCACAACACACAATAAAGACCGTCTCGCCAGCGCCGTACAGCGCCAGGCCATTCAGGTCCCATGAGGAACAGGCGTGAAACTCAGCGACATCGCCCAATTGGCCGGCGTATCCCTCACCACCGCCAGCTACGTCATCAACGGCAAGGCGGCGCAAAGACGCATCAGCGCGGCGACCGTGGCGCGGGTCATGGCCGTGGTCGAAGCCCACGGCTACCAGCCCGACCAGCGCGCCGCCGGCCTGCGCCGCGGTGCCACCCACACCCTGGGCTTCCTGCTGCCCGACCTGGAGAACCCTAGCTACGCGCGCCTGGCCAAGCAGCTGGAACGCCGGGCACGGGCGCGTGGCTATCAGCTGCTGATCGCCTGCACCGACGACAATCCCGACAGCGAACGCCAGCTGATCGCGCTGTTTCGCGCCCGCCGCTGCGACGGCCTGTTCACCGCCAGCAGCCTGGCCGAGGACGACGCGCCCTACCGCCAGCTGCAGGAACACAACATCCCGATCATCGCCATCGATCGCCAGCTCAATCCGGCGCAATTCTGCTCGGTGGTCAGCGACGACCACACCGCGGGCCGGCAACTGGCGGCCACGCTGCTGACACCGGACACCCACAGCATCGCGCTGATCGGCGCCCGTCCCGACCTGGCCATCAGCCGCGCCCGCGCCGCCGGCTTCGCCGCGGCCCTCGCCGATCACCCGGCGCGCCACTGGGAGCGGCATGCGCCCCACTACAGCCGGGAAGGCGGTCGTGCCCAGGCGCTGGCCATGATCGAAGAACTCGGCCACTGGCCCGAGGCGCTGCTGACTACCTCCTATGTCCTGCTGCAGGGCGTGCTGGACGTGCTGCGCGATCATCCGCTGGCCGCAGGGGACACCCTGCGCCTGGCCACCTTTGGCGACACCCAGTTGCTGGACTACCTGCCGTTCAAGGTCAACGCCATCTCCCAGCAGCACGAGGTCATCACCGAGCGCGCCCTGGAACTGATGCTGGACGCCCTGGAAAACGACCACTACCTGCCCGGTGTGCAGGCCATCCCGAGGGTACTCAAACGCCGCCTGTCATGAGCCTGCTGATCGACACCCACAACCATCTGGACTATCCGGACTTCGACGCCGCGCGACCGAGCCTGCTGGCCGAATGCGCGCGACTCGGGGTGATTCGCCAGGTGCTGATCGGCGTCGAGCGCAGCCAGTGGCCGCAACTCTGGCGGGTTGCCACGGACAACGCCGGCCTCCATGCGGCGCCCGGCCTGCATCCGCTGTACCTGCAGCGCCATCAGGAGGCCGATATCCAGGCGCTCCGGACCTTTTGCCTGGAACGCCGGAGCGATCCCCGCCTCTGCGCCCTGGGCGAGATCGGTCTGGACTATTTCATCGAGACGCCGGACAAGACGCGTCAGGCCTGGTTCTTCGAACAGCAGGTGCGCCTGGCCATGGAGCTGGACCTGCCGGTACTGCTGCACGTGCGCCGCGCCCATGCCGATGTGGTCAGGATCCTGAAGCGTCTCAAGCCACCCCGAGCCGGCATCGCCCACGCCTTTTCCGGCAGCTATGAAGAAGCGCGCGAATACCTGCGCCTGGGCTTCAAGATCGGCCTGGGCGGCGCGCCCTCCTGGCCGCAGGCGAAAAGACTGCAGCGGGTACTGCCACAGTTGCCGCTGGAGGGCGTCGTGCTGGAGACCGATGCGCCCGACATGCCACCCGCCATGCATCCGGACGTGCGCAACAGCCCCACCCATCTGCCGGCCATCTGCGCCGCCCTGGCGCCGCTGTGGCAAGTTTCGGCCGAGACACTCGCGGCGACCACTACGCGCAATGCCTGCGCGGTGTTTGGCTGGGACGCGGACGCGCTGGCCTAATCCTCGCCAGGCCGCAATTCGGCTTCCAGGCGCTGCCAGTCGAACGCCGGCCCCGGATCGGTCTTGCGCCCCGGGGCGATAGCGCTGTGACCCTGGATGCGCTCGGTACTGATCGCCGGATAGGCGCGCTGCAGCGCTCGCGTCAGCCGCCCCAGGGCAAGATACTGGGCGTCGGTGTAGGCCAGGTCGTCCGTGCCTTCCAGTTCGATGCCCAGGGAGAAGTCGTTGCAGTTCTCACGCCCGTCGAAGCAGGAGATGCCGGCATGCCAGGCGCGCTGCTCGCAGGAGACGAACTGGGTCACCGCCCCGTCGCGCTCGATGAGAAAGTGCGCCGCCACCTTCAGTTCGGCAATCTCCGCGAAGAAGGGATGGGCCGAATGATCCAGGCAATTCTGGAAGAACGCCTGGACGCAGCCGGTACCGAATTGCCCGGGCGGCAGACTGATGTTGTGGATCACCAGCAGGGACACCACCGTCCCCGCCGGGCGTTCGTTGTGGTTGGGCGAAGGACAGCGTCGCGCCTCGCGATACCAGCCCTCGACGAACGCCCCTTCCATCAGCGGGCCTTGGCCTTGAGCGCGTCGCGCAGCGCGGTGGCGTCGCTGAATTCGCGCTGGCTGACGAAGCGACCATGGTCGAGGGTCACCCAGAGCACCTTGGCGGCAGCGCCCGGAAAGCGCGGCACGATCCGAGACTCGCGATCGAGCAGGATCCGGTAGCCGTACTTGCGCATGGCCGGTACGGCGAACATCCGGGTGATGGCGGCCGGCATGCTGCTGATGTCGGCGATGTAGGCCACCCGGTGGCCATCGATATAGGTCGTCGGCTGCTCGCGCATGGCTTCCTTGACCAGGCCGGAACCGCTCATGCTGCGCGCCACCAGCAGGACCTGCAGCTGGTCGTCGAAGGTATAGGGCTGGTCACGCTGATCGAGCAGGGTGAAGGGCGCCACCCGCTCGCCGGGTTCGAGCGCCAGGGCGGTCAGCGGCAGCAGCAGACACGACAGCAACAACGCCAGAACTCCAGCGCGCATGGCATTCTCTCTTGAAAGGTCTAGCGAGGTCGCTATCCTGCCCTACCGCTCGAATTGGCACCACCATCGCGTCGAGGAGCCCCATGATCCCGCTCAAAGAACTGCTCGCCCAGGTTCCCCAGTCCGGCGAGGTGCGCTGGATCGGCGTGCGACCCGCCTCCCGCGCACCCATGGTCGAGATCGAGGCCGTGGAAGCCCGGCGTGACGCGGGCCTGACCGGCGATCACGCCCGCCCTACCCCGCGCAACCAGCGCCAGGTCACCCTGATCCAGTGGGAGCACCTGCCGGTGGTGGCCGCGCTGATCGGCAAGCCGGTCGCACCCGCCGATCTGCGCCGCAATCTGGCCATCGCCGGGATCAATCTGTTCAGCCTGAAGAACCGGCGCTTTCGCATCGGCCAGGCGATCCTGGAGACCACGGGCTGGTGCCAGCCCTGCGCGCGCCTGGAAGAACGCCTGGGCCCGGGGACCTTCCAGGCCATGCGCGGCCATGGCGGCCTCACGACCCGGGTGCTGGAAGGCGGCATCATCCGCCTGGGCGATCGGGTGGAGGTCCTGGATTGACCCCAGTTTCTCCAGGGTCGAATGGCCGGGTCAGCCCGGTTAGACTAGCGCTACCTCTTGTCGCTGCAGACATCCTTGCCAGAGCAGATGCACGCCGCCTCCCTTGAAAGTCACGACTTTTCGCCCATCTTCTCTACTAGATGGCGCGACTATCGCGCGTTGCGACGACCCCCAGATTTCCACCGACCCGGGACTGCGCCCGCTTGCGGCGACGCGCCCGGTCCGGCCCCCGCTTTCCTTCTCCTTGAGTGCTCTCCATGACCCATCGCATCGTTATCGTCGGCGGCGGCGCCGGCGGCCTGGAACTGGCTACCCGCCTGGGACGTAGTCTCGGCAAACGCGACCAGGCGCAGATCGTGCTGATCGACGCCAATGCCACCCACCTGTGGAAACCGCTGTTGCACGAGGTGGCCGCCGGCTCGCTCAATTCCACCGAGGACGAACTCAGCTATGTCGCCCAGGCCAAGTGGAACCACTTCGAATTCCAGCTCGGACGCATGACCGGCCTGGATCGCGAGCGCCGCAAGGTGCAGCTGGCCGCGATCGAGGACGACGGCGCCGTGCTGGTCCCGGAACGCGAGATCGGCTACGACTCCCTGGTGCTGGCCATCGGCAGTACCACCAACGATTTCGGTACGCCGGGCGCTGCGGAAAACTGCATCTTCCTCGACACCCGTGCCCAGGCCGAACGCTTCCACCGCAAGTTGCTGACCCACTACCTGCGCGCCCACGTCAGTGAGCAGGCGGGTGAATACATCGAGGTGGCCATCGTCGGCGCCGGTGCTACCGGTGTGGAGTTGGCGGCCGAATTGCGCAACGCCGCCGAAGAGTTGCAGGCCTACGGCATGGACCGCATCCGTCCCGAAGACCTGCGCATCACCCTCGTCGAGGCCGGTCCACGCATCCTGCCAGCGCTGCCCGAGCGGATCGCCGGCCAGGCGCACCGCACCCTGGAGAAACTCGGCGTACGGGTGCTGACCGGTTCGGCGGTCAAGGAAGTCCGCGCCGACGGCCTGCAGACCGCGGGCGAATTCGTCCCGGCCAGTCTCAAGGTCTGGGCCGCCGGTATCCGCGCTCCGGCCTTTCTCAAGGACCTGGCGGGCCTCGAGACCAATCGCATCAACCAGCTGGTGGTCAACTCGACGCTGCAGACCACCCGCGACCCGAATGTCTTCGCCCTCGGCGACTGCGCGGCCTGCCCCCTGACCCCCGGCGACACCCGTACCGTGCCACCGCGCGCCCAGTCCGCCCACCAGCAGGCCTCCCTGCTGGTCAAGACCTTCAAGGCGCGGCTGGAAGGCAAGCCGCTGCCCGACTATGTCTACAAGGACTACGGCTCGCTGATCTCGCTGTCGCGCTTCAGCGCGGTGGGCAATCTCATGGGCGGCGCCCTCGGCAGCCTGACCCTGGAAGGCTGGCTGGCGCGGACCTTCTATGTCTCGCTCTACCGGATGCACCAGGTCGCCCTCTATGGCCCGTTGCGTGCCCTGGCGCTGTTTGCCGGCGATCACCTGAGACGCAAGACCGAGCCGCGCCTGAAGCTGCACTAGGCACTTGGCTCAGGCATGAAAAAGCCGTCCCCAGGGACGGCTTTTTGCCTTGCGCAGAACACTCAGGACGGCGACTGACCCCGCAGATTGCCGATCACCGAGGTCATGGCCCGGTCGAACAGCAGGGCATCGTCCAGCAGCCGTACCCGACCTTCCTGGTAATCCAGCGCCAGTTCCTCGCGGGTGCGATCCAGCACCTTCATGCCGGTGCGATTGACGAACACCAGGCGGCCCATGGGCCGGATGACCGCGGCCAGCTTGCAGCGCAGCTTCTGTTCGACGTCCTGGATCTCCAGCCAGGCGCCCACCGAGAGGGCATCCACCCACTCCAGGGAGTCGCTGGTCAGCCCGGTGATGCGCTCACCTGCACGCGGCAACTCGAAGGGGTCGTCAGCGGGCGCCGATGCCGGCACCACGACCTCCTTGTCCGCCGCCGCATCCGCCAATTCGGGACGGGTCTGCTGGAAGGTCTGGACATGCAGGGATTCGAGTTCGGTGAAGAATTCGGAGGTGGAGAAGGGATCGAAGGCCGCGCTGGCCAGACCTTCCCGCAATGCCTTGAGCAAGCCAGGCACCATCTCCAGCAGGCGCTGGCGCGATGCCACGTCGTGGTGCGGCTGGATGCTCCAGATCAGATCGTCCATGGTCTTGAGCGCTGCGCGCCATTCGCTGGAATCATAGCCCTGCTTCAGGCAGGTCAGCAGCAGCATCTGGCTCCAGGCCTCGCGCAGGACGCGCTGCACGGCGGCAGGCAGCTGGTGTTCCTGCAGGCGCTGGCTGAGGACGTGCTCGACCTGCAGACGAGCGATCTCGGCGCGCGCCCGACCTTCCTCGGCGTCGCGGGTGCGCTGCTCGAGCAGCTCGCTGCGCCGCTGTTCATCGCTGACGTAGGCCATGAAGTCGGCCAGCAGCTCGGCGAAGATCTCCGGATCGTCGACGAAGTCGGACAGCAGGCGCTGTACGATCTGCTCGATCTTCTGATAAAGGCCGTCGCGCTGCAGATCGCTCTGCTCGCCCCAGCCCAGGGAAGCGGCGGCGATCTCGTTCAGCAGGCGCCGGGCCGGATGGCTGCCACGGCTGAAGAAGGTCTTGTCGAGGACCGCCACCTTGAGCATGGGAATCTGCAGGCGGGCGATCAACGCCTTGAGCGAATCCGGCAGGGTGAGGTCGTCGAGAATGAATTCGAACAGCATCGCCACCAGATTGATGACATCTTCGTCGACCTGCCCCACCACGCGCTTTCGACCCGAGCGCTCGCTGATGCGACCCAGGGCCTCACCCAGTTGCGCCTTGAGGTCGTAGCCATCCAGGGACTGACTGGAGATCTGCTGCTGCAGGTGCGACAGCAGGCGCATGAGGTCATAGCTGGTGATGACCTGGCCATCATTAGTCGCGGCGCCTTGATCCGCTGCCATGGCGCCACCCAGGGCCGCACTGGTCGGCGTCCGCAGTTGGGCCAGCAGGCTCTGCAGGGTGCCGAAGAGTTCCTGGCCATCGTCTTCGCTGTTGACGTGGGCCGGGGTGCGTCCGCTGTAGCCCTTGGCCGAGCGGCTCGGCACCTGCTGGGGAATGGCCTTGAGCTGAGGCAGTACGCCCGCCTCGACCAGCTGACGATTGGATTCCGCGTACAGCTGACCCAGGCCATTGAGCACGAAGCGCTCGAACAGCTTGTAGATGATCAGCTTGACCTTGATGTCGGTGTCGAGATCACGACAGGCTTCGACGAAGGCCTCGCACAGACGGCGCGGCCCCAGCGGATGGGTCGAGTCGTCAAGCTTGGTCGACAGCTGGGTATTGAACCTGATGGTCAGGTGGCTGATGGCCATGGCGTTGTTGCTGAGCGCCTTGGCCACCATGGTATCCACGGCGACGCTTTCTTCCAGCGCATCGTTCTGCACCAGACTGAGGTCTTCGTAGGAGACACTGTCCAGACGCATTTCCGGCTTGCTGCCGACCAGGTTGTTCAGCGCCGCGAAGCGCTCGAAATACTGCTGGAGAAAGCTGCGCTCGATGCTCTTGCGTCGGAGGCGCAGGTCGCGCATCGCTTCGAAGTAGAGACTCTGTTCCTGGTTGCTGCCAGCCCGATCGGCCATTTCAAACAGCGCATCGTCGGCGTTGTCGAACAGCTGCTGCAAGGACATATTGAGTCGCTGAGCGGCGCGATCTCTGACCGGTAAAAGCACTGCGGGCAATCGGGAAGAAGATTCCCCGAGCGCCTTGAAATGAACTACGTTTACGTCGTTCTGCACCACCGCCTCCCACAACCGTTCTTGCGTTCGGCTGAATCGCGTTCCACTACAGGAGCATTGAACAACGTTGGCCGCCCTGGCCGCGAGGTGAAACGTTGTCGATGTGCCATTATTTGCTTTGCCAAGGCATCGACCAATCGACATCTGCACAGTACATGACAGGGTTCACAAGGCACCTGTCAGTCAGCGCCTGCCCTTCAAATAATTCGACGTTGTCTATCTCAGATCGTCAACCTCCCCTAAAGTTGCCCGCTCGCCTCCCGCAGCCCCTTTCGGAGTCTTTTCATGTCCAGCGCTACCCCTGCCGATCTCGCCCAGGTCATCACTGACAATGTCGCCGCCGCACTGCGCGAAGACGTGGGCAGTGGCGACCTCACGGCCGGTCTGATCCCCGCTCAGCAGCACGCCCGGGCGCGGATCATCACCCGCGACGCCGCGGTGGTGGCGGGCACGGCCTGGGTCGACGAGGTGTTCCGGGTGCTGGATCCCGCGGTGGAGGTCCGCTGGCAGGTGGCCGATGGCGAGCGGGTCGTACCGGAACAGGTGCTGTTCGAACTCGCGGGCCCCGCGCGCGCGCTGCTCACCGGCGAGCGCAGCGCGCTGAATTTCCTGCAACTGCTGTCCGGCACCGCCACCCGCTGCCGTCACTATGCCGACCTGGTGCAGGACACCGCCGTAAGACTGCTGGATACCCGCAAGACCCTGCCCGGCCTGCGCCGTGCGCAGAAATACGCGGTCACCTGCGGCGGCTGCTACAACCATCGGATCGGGCTGTTCGACGCCTTTCTGATCAAGGAAAACCACATCGCTGCCTGTGGCGGCATCGCCCAGGCCGTGGCCGCCGCCCGGCAACTGGCGCCGGGGCGCCCGGTGGAAGTCGAGGTGGAAAGCCTGCAGGAGCTGGAGCAGGCCCTGGGCGCTGGCGCGGACATCGTCATGCTGGACGAGCTGAGCCTGGCCGACATGCGCACGGCGGTGGCCCTGACCGCCGGCCGGGCCAAGCTAGAGGCCTCGGGTGGCGTCAACCAGGACACTCTGCTCGGCATCGCCGAGACCGGTGTCGACTACATCTCCATCGGCACCCTAACCAAGGACGTCAAGGCCGTCGACCTGTCCATGCGCATCCTGGCCTGAGCGGGATAGGCAAAGGGGCGCGCGGCGGCTAGACTCCCCAGCCGCGCCTCCTGCGCACCGGCTTCGAGCGGTCCTGACGACCGCTCGCCTCTCGCGACACTCGAACAAGATCGAACCCGTGACCAAAGATCAACTTCGCGCTGAACTGGAACGCCAGGCCCAGCGCTATCAGAATGTCTACGGTGGCGAAATCGTCACCTACGCCGCGCAACCCAAGCCCGATCGCAAGCCCTGGAAGAAACGGCCGACCGTACAGGACGAGGTGTTCGCCTCGGAAGTGCGCAAGATCGCCGATCTCAAGGCCAAGACCAGCGACGAGTCCATCACTCAGGACACCTGAGTCGAGTCCCGCGCCTCACTGTCCGGAGCGTCCGCCACGGCGTCTTCGTCGCCTTGCCGTGCCTGCAGCTGCCGCCAGAGCGCCGCGGCGGCCGTGAAGTCGGCGCCGCCTTCGAGAGTCATCGCCTGCAGGTCGTAGCGGGCCAGGCAACCTTCGCCCAGACGGGGTGGCTGCTCCGCGGTACCGGGAGCAGCCACTGGGGAGTCGCTGTCAGTCGAAGATGACGGTCTTGTTGCCATGGACCATGACCCGTTCCTGCAAGTGGTATCTCAGACCGCGGGACAGCACCATCTTCTCAACGTCCTTGCCCAGCCGCACCATGTCCTCGACATTGTCCCGGTGGCTGACGCGCTCTACGTCCTGCTCGATGATCGGGCCGGCATCCAGCTCTTCGGTCACATAGTGGCAGGTGGCGCCGATCAGCTTCACGCCGCGCAGCGACGCCTGGTGGTAGGGCTTGGCGCCGACGAAGGACGGCAGGAAGCTGTGGTGGATGTTGATCACCTGGTGGGCATAGCGCGCGCAGAGATCCGGCGGCAGGATCTGCATGTAGCGCGCCAGGACCACGGTATCGGCCTGGTGCAGATCTATCAGCCGCGATACCTCGTCGAAGGCCGGCTGCTTGTTGGCGGGATCGACCGGCACGTGGAAGAAGGGAATGCCGTGCCACTCGACCATGCTGCGCAGGGTGTCGTGGTTGGAGATGACGCAGGGGATCTCGCAATCCAGCTCGCCGCTGTGCCAGCGGTGCAGCAGGTCGGCCAGGCAGTGGGATTCGCGGCTGGCCATGAGCACCACGCGCTTGCGCTGGGCCGAATCGGTGATCCGCCACTGCATCGAGAATTCCCGCGCGATGGGCGCGAAGGCCTGACTGAAGCCGGCCAGATCGAAGGGCAGTGAATCGGCGCGGATCTCATGGCGCATGAAGAACCAGCCGCTCTCCGTATCCGAGTGATGACTCGCTTCGGTAATCCAGCCGTTGTAGGTCGCCAGGAAGTTGCTGACCTTGGCCACGATACCTACCCCGTCCGGACAGGCGATCACCAGACGAAACGTTTGCATAGCACGACCTCGAACGAAAAGGGGCTGCATTCTAGGCGCAGTCGCCTGCAGCGTCGAGCGGCGCAGGGCACCACAGCGCGCGCCTGTAAGGCTGGGGTAAAGACGTTACAAAGGAAAAGTAAGGGCCGACAAGTTCCACTGCCGCCCTGCTGAAAGTTGCGCGCCCCTGCCAACATCCTTATTGCGACGAACGCCACTTTAATTATCGGGCTGTCAGGCGGACAGTTTACTTATTCCAATAGCCAATCTATGATCGATGCAGACTTTCATCTCTGCATCACTCAGAACAAAGGCCGTTTATGTCGCTCATCAACGAATATCGTCAGACCGAAGAAGCCATCAAGGAATTGCAGGAGCGCCTGAAGTCGCTGCAAGAGGATGACAAACTGCAGCGTGAGCTGGAATTCGAAAAGAAACTCCGCGCGCTGATGGGTGAGTATCAGAAATCCCTGCGTGACATCATCGGCATTCTCGATACCGAAGCCAAGCCCGCTCGCCAGACCCGTACGCCCAAGGCCAGCAGTGGCAGTACGCCCAAGCGCGCCCGCAAAGTTAAGCAATACAAGAATCCGCACAATGGCGAAGTGATTGAAACCAAGGGTGGCAATCACAAGACACTGAAAGAGTGGAAAGCCAAGTGGGGTTCGGACGATGTCGAATCCTGGGTAACCCTGCTGGATTGATGAGGAAAAACGCCGGCTAGCCGGCGTTTTTTTTGCCTGCACGGCAGCCGGTTGCGCTAACCGGCTAACTCCAAAACGCCGATTGCCCGTTTCAATACTCTACCGACGCGACCGTTCGCGGCGTCTTTCATATTGTCCAAGCAACATCCTTCTCAGCTGAAGCTGCAGTCATCGGCCGCGGGACTTGGGGCTTTGCACGCCCTAGGTGTAAGCAAACGTCTCTGAACGATATCTGTGGTTCGCGACTTCAGACAACCGAATTGTCCAACCGCTGCATCAACGCCCGAACATGGGCGGACCAGGCTTCGAGAATAGGGATCTGCTCGCTGGCCACCTCAGGCTGCAGTTGTTCGGCCAGGGTAATGAATTGTGGACAGGTCATATGGCCTTGACCCTCTTCACCCAGCAGGCGCTGCCGACAGAATTGTCGCCAGCGCGCCCCCTCTTCCGCGGTCAGCAACTCGGGAAAGTTGCGCGCACGATAGCGAAAGAACAGCTCCGGATGTCGCTCATCCTGAAAGGGCCAGGACCGGCTGCCAAGTTGCTCTGCCGGACACTGCTGAACTTGTTCGCAGAGTTGCCGCTCTTCGGCGGCAATGAAACCGTCGTACAGTCTCTCTTCGACATCCTGTTCCTGGGTGGCAAAACCGGAGGCCTCGGCATAGAGCGCCTGCACCTTGGGTTGCCAGGTCGCACGCTGGTCGAGCAATTGGCGGATGCGGCGCCAGACGGCGGCCTGATCGAATTGCAGCCGCTCCGTGTCCGCAGGGCGCAAGACGCTGAAGGGCGCCAGAATCGGACACTTGTTGATCTGTACCAGCTTCAGCGGCACCGGTAGGTCACCCTCGGCCAGCGCCTCCCGCCGGGTATAGAGGCGTTCGCGCAGGGTCTCGACATCCAGTTCCAGCAGCGGCTCCGGCGCCAGGCCGAGATCGCAGACGATCAGCGCGTTGCGATTGACCGGATGCCAGGCCAGCGGCAGCACGGGTGCGAGGAAATGTCGCTCGGCGCTGAAGCGGCCGGAGACGTGCAACAGGGGTTCGAGCAGACGGATGCGCGCCAGCGCCGCCTTCTTCTGGCGCTGCGTCCAGAGATAGTCATAGAGCCTTGGTTGCCGCTGCTTGACCAGACGCGCCAGGGCCAGGGTCGCGCGGACATCCGCCAGGGCGTCATGGGCCTGAGCGTGTTCGATGCCGTTGGCGACAGTCAGGCGATCCAGGCGCAGGGAAACGCGCTCAGCGTCCTGCGGCCAACTCAAACTCTCCGGGCGGAAGGCATAGAGCGCCCGGATCAGGCCGAGCACATCCCAGCGACTGTTGCCCTGCTGCCATTCGCGGGCATAGGGATCGTGGAAGTTGCGGTACAGGCTGTGCCGTACCATTTCGTCGTCGAATCTCAGGTTGTTGTAGCCGACCGCGCAGGTGTTGGGACGCCGCAACTCCTCGTGGAGGCGCTGGACGAAGTCGCGCTCACGCAGCCCCAGGCGCTGCAGGGTAGCGGGCAGGATACCGGTGACCAGGCAGGCGGCCGGATGGGGCAGGACATCCTCGCTCAGCTGACAGTGCAGGTTGAGCGGCGCCTCGATTTCATTGAGCTCCAGATCGGTACGCACCCCGGCCACCTGCAGCGGTCGATCCCGCCGTGGATCGATCCCCGTGGTCTCGAAGTCGTACCAGAAGATACTTTGCGTCACACCGCCCTCCCCTAGAATCGGCGCAGTCTAGCATCGTCGTGCGCCTTGCTCCCGAGCGCCCGCACCCGCTAGGCTCTGGTGCCTGTCTACCGCGTATTCTCTCTACCCATGCGTTCAGTCGATCGGCTCTCCCTTCGCTCCAGGTGCCGAGGTATCGGCGCACGCCTGGGTGCCGCCGTCTGGGCGTTGACCCTGTCCCTCGCCTGCCTCGCGCAGCAGGAGCCGCTGTCCTGCCCCCTGCCGCCGCAATCCGACAGCGGCCCGGGCAGCCTGCGCCTGACCCATCAGGGGCTCGACAGCCGGACGGCGCGGCAGACCGCCACCCAACTCGCCGCCGCCACGCGCAGCGCCGCTCCCCAGGCGCTGGCCGCGGCCTACCTGCAGCATTTCGGCAGCCGGGTGCAGCACGGCCAACCCGAGCAACTCGCCGAGCTGCCGGCCGGAGACGTCAGGTTCTGGCTGGCCGGCAATCCGCCCCTGGCGGAGGCTCAGGCGCAGACGCTGCTGGACTGGGTCGAGGCGGGCGGCCATCTGGTGGCCGTCGCCGATGACAGCACTCTGGCGCTCAGCGCGACCCTGGGCGTTCGTCCCATGCCGACCCGCGAGCTGGGGGGTGCCGCCCCACCCATCATGGCGCTGCCGCTCTGGCCCAACCTGACCCAGCTCTATCTCGCCGAGGACGACGCCCCCGCCTACCTCGGCTTCGACGACAGCCGCCACCTGTTCGATGTCGGTGATCAGGCGGTGGCCTGGGCCAGCAGCGCCAGCGCCACCCATATGCTGATGCTGCCCTGGGGGGACGGCAGCGTGACGCTGCTGTCGGACACCGATCTCTGGAGCAACGCCCACCTCGCCCAGTACGACAATGCCTGGCTGCTGTGGTACCTCACCCAGGGCGCGCCGGTGACCCTGATCGCCCCGGCGCCACCGCTCCCCCTGTGGCTGGACGCCTTGCAACGCTATGGCCTGGCCCTGCTGCTCCTGACGCTGGCGGCGGGTCTCTGGCTGAAACGCCGCCAGGACCATCCGGCGCCCCGGCGTGACGCCAGACGCTGGCCCGAACTGATCGCCACCCTGCAGCGCGATATCCAGCGCGAGGTGCACCGTCGCCGCCCCGAACTCACCGACCAGACTGTGGCCGAGCGCTGGCAATATCTGGCGCGCCTGAGCGGCCTGAGTACCCGTGTGGTGGGCGAGGCGATGCGGCCCAGCCCGGCGCGCCTCTCCACCCGCGACTTCACCCGCCGTATCGCCCAGCTGCGCCTGTTGCGCCTGGCCGTGCGCCCCCCCGTTTCCGAGGACTTCCGATGACCGACAGCTCTGCTCCTGACGCCACCCCGGCGGACTCCGGCGAAAGCGGCGTCAAGGCCCGCGCCCTGGCCCGGCTGCAGGCCCTGCGACAGGCGCTGCTCAAGGTGCTGCCGCAGCAGGAGGCCGCCGTGGACGGTCTGCTCGCCACCCTGCTGGCCGGCGGTCACCTGCTATTGGAAGGCCCGACCGGCTCCGGCAAGACGCTGCTGGTTCGCGCCCTGGCCGCCAGCCTGGACGCCGGCTTCGCCCGGCTGCATTGCCATCCGGCCCTGCCCCCTGCCGAGGTGGCCGGCGAAATCGTCACGGACGCCGGCAGCGACAGTGCCCGTCTGCGTCGGGGGGCCCTGTTCAACTCCCTGGTCCTGCTCGAAGAGCTGCAGCGGGCGCCGCCAGCGATCCTCAACCTGCTGGACGACGCCCTGCAGGGTCGCCAGCTGAGTCTGGGCGGCCGCCCGGTGCCCCTGCCAGCGCCCTTCATGGTTATCGCTACCCGCTCCTCGGGCAGCGACCTGCCGCTGGCGCTACGGGATCGTTTCCTGGCGCACCTGCGACTGGAGTGGCCGGCAGAAGGCCAGGAGCTCGCCGCCCTGCGCCAGGCTGTCCAGCAGGGTCATGGCGATCCCCTGGAAACCGCGACCCTGCGCCCGCTGCTGCAGGCGCGGGATCTGCCAGCCCTGCAGCGACTGGTGGCCGGTCTGCCGGTCGCGGAGCCGGTCCTTGAGCATGCGGTGCGCCTGATTCGGCTCACCCGGGAATGGCCGGCCTTCGAGCAGGGCGCCGGGCCGCGTGCCGGGCAGGCTTTGCTGCGTCTGGCTCAGGCACAGGCCTTTCTGCGGGGTGGCGACAGCGTGACGCCCGAGGATGTGCGCACCCTGCTGCCCGCCGTGCTGCGTCCACGCCTGCGGCTGACCCCAGAGCGCGAATTCGAGGGTGACAGCCTGGATGGCCAGATTCTCAAGCTGCTGGGACAGTGTCCGGCACCGCGCCCATGATCCAGCGCTGGCTGCCCCTGGCACTGGGCGCCCTGGCCCTGCTCAGCCTGATCCTGGGCTGGCTGGCGCCGCCGCGCTGGCAGGCCCTGCCGGCCGCAGGGGCGCTGCTGCTACTGGGGCTGGCCTTGCTGGAGCGCCGGCAATCGCGGGAAACCCGAGCGCATCCGCCGCTCATCGCGCAGCCAGTCAGGGCACGCCTGCGGGCGAACACACCGGTGCATCTGTTGATCGCCAGCCCGGGACTGGCAAGGACCGACGAGCGCGGAAGCCGCGAACAGGCGCTGGGCTTCTGGCAGGCGCTGGCGGCCAGCGGCAATGAGCTGCGGCTCTACGGTCTCGATCCCGAGCTGTGCCTGCTGGCGGCGGCCACGTCCGCTCGCCCTCTGAGGCCTGCGGCCCTGCCACCGGCGGCCCCAGGCGCGACGGCTGATCTAAAGGCGGCGCTGGCGCGGCTCTGCAACCAGGCGCAACCCGGCAGCATCCTGGTGGTCATGGCGCCACTGGATGAAGACAGGGCAGCCTGGCTCGGCCGCCTGGAGCTGGGGCGACGTGGCCTGCAGCTCTGGCTGGTCGACACCGCACTGGAGGAGATGGCGGAGCCTGACGACATCCGTACCTGGCGCGATGCCCGCCGCTATGCCGAGGCCTGGCAGACCAGGCTTCAGGGCGAGCGCCTGGCCGCGCGTCTGGCGCGAAGGGAAATCCGCTGCCTGCCTGCCAGCGCGACGGCGGATCTGCAGACCCGCCTGTTGCAGCTATGGAATGCCGGCGATCCGGATCAGGCCGCCGACTGAGACAGGCGGCCGAAGGTGAAATAGTGCTGCAACACGTCGATCAGCTCGGCGAATTCCGCTGGCGGTTCGGCAACGCTGAAACCCGAGTCATAGTTGCCCGGGGTGACGTCTTCGTGGCTCCACTGGCAGCGGGCGTCGAAGTCGACGAAGTGCAGCTGACCGTCCTGCCCCGGAATCTTCAGCCGGAGTTCGAAACGCGCATTCACCAGCATGGGCAGCTGGCTGATCATCAGCAACCCCTCGCGGGAGATGTTGCCGATGTAGCCCATGGGCTTGTCGGTGAAGCGGTTGAACACCTTCAGATAGTAGGGCAGCTGGTGGCGCTCGATACGACGATTCTGAGTCATGGTGCGATTCATCCTGCACACGGTAAAGCCACGTTACCGACAACGTCCTGGAAAGCTCAGCGCTGCGGTAGTTTTCGCACCGGCTGGGGCGTCGCAACGGCCGTTCCGCCATCTAGCCCCAATTGGCGCAGGGTGTCCAGTCGGGCCTGGGCCCGAAAGGCGTATTCGCTGGCCGGGAACCGGGCCTGGATGAAACGATAGGTCTGAGCGGCGTCGGCGTACAGCTGCTGCTGCTCCAGACACTGGCCACGCAGCATGGAGAATTCCGGCTGCAGCCAGGGGCGGGCGCGCCCCTTGCGCTCGGCCTGGGAAATCTGCAGCAGGGCATTGGTGCAGTCGCCTTCACCATAGGACTTGTAGGCGGCGTCGAGATAGGAATTCATCGAAACGCTGGTGCAGCCGGTCAGGCCGAACAGCAGGAACAGGCAGAGATAAGGGCGCATGGAAAGTCCTCCTGTTCGCTAGATCGGCGCCGGGGCGCGCTTCTTGAGGGCAAACGACCATTGGTGTGACGGAGCTGCGAAAAGCCGTCATGTGCTGGCCACGCGACAGCGCTACAATGAGGTGCGCTTCGTGTTCTACGTCGACTCGGCGCTGAGGCGCCGACTCATGGTTGCAATCCGCTAAAGGAAAGACTGCATGATTTATCGCCGTACCAAGATCGTCGCCACCCTCGGCCCGGCCAGCAATTCTCCGGAAGTCCTCGAGCAGCTCATCATCGCCGGCATCGACGTCGCCCGCCTGAACTTCTCGCATGGAACGCCCGACGAGCACCGGGCCCGTGGTCAGCTGGTACGGGATCTCGCCGCCAAGCACGGTCGCCATGTCGCCCTGCTCGGCGACCTCCAGGGTCCGAAGATCCGCATCGCCAAGTTCGTCAACAAGCGCATCGAACTCAAAGTCGGTGATCCCTTCCGCCTGTCCATCGCCCATCCCCGCACCGAAGGCACCGAAGAAGTGGTCGGCATCGACTACCCGGGCCTGGTCACCGACTGCCGCGTGGGTGACGAACTGCTGCTGGACGATGGCCGCGTGGTTCTGCGCGTGGAAGGCATGACCGCCACCGAACTGCACTGCACCACCCTGATCGGCGGCCCGCTGTCCGATCACAAGGGCATCAACCGCCGTGGCGGCGGCCTCACCGCCCCCGCGCTGACCGACAAGGACCGGGACGACATCAAGCTGGCCGCCTCCATGGAGGTCGACTACCTGGCCGTGTCCTTCCCGCGTGATGCCGAAGACATGCACGAAGCCCGCCGCCTGATGGAAGCCGCCGGTGGCAAATCCTGGCTGGTGGCCAAGATCGAGCGCGCCGAAGCCGTGGCCGACGACGAAGCCCTGGACGGCCTGATCCATGCCAGTGACGCCGTGATGGTGGCGCGGGGTGACCTGGGCGTGGAAATCGGCGACGCCGAGTTGGTGGGCATCCAGAAGCGCATCATTTCCCACGCCCGTCGCCTCAACAAGGCGGTGATCACCGCGACCCAGATGATGGAGTCGATGATCAGCAGCCCGATGCCGACCCGTGCGGAAGTCTCCGACGTGGCCAACGCCGTGCTGGACAACACCGACGCCGTGATGCTCTCCGCGGAAAGCGCCGCCGGCCAGTACCCGGTGGAAGCGGTCAAGGCCATGGCGCGCGTCTGCGTCGGTGCCGAGAAGCAGCCCACCAGCAAGCTGTCCAGCCACCGCCTGGGCCATACCTTCACCCGTTGGGACGAGAGTATCGCCCTGGCCTCCATCTACGTGGCCAACCACTTCCCCGGCGTGAAGGCGATCATCAGCCTGACCGACACCGGTTACACCCCGCTGATCATGTCGCGCCTGCGCTCCTCGGTGCCGATCTTCTCCTTCGCCTCCAGCCGCGCCACCCAGGCCCGCACTGCGCTGTTCCGCAACGTGCACACCATCCCCTTCGACCCGACCACCATGCCGGCGAACAAGGTGAGCCAGGCGGCGGTGGACGAGCTGCTCAAGCGTGGCATCGTCGAACACGGCGACTGGGTCATCCTCACCAAGGGCGACAGCTACACCAAGCGTGACGGCACCAACACCATGAAGATGTACCGCGTAGGCGATCTGCTGGTCTGATCCCTGCCGCCGGTCCTTGACCGGTGCTGACGAAAAAGCCCCGAACAGGTGACTGCTCGAGGCTTTTTCTTGGACGGCCAGAGAGTGGGCATACGGCAGGACCGCACTAGAAACCCTTGAAGGCGAGACCGGCCAGATGCAGGGCCGCTGCCCCCAGCACGCCCAGGCTGCAGACGATAAGGATGCCACGCTGCAGCGAGCGCAAGCGCCCCTCACGGCGGGCTGCCAGGCGCGTGGCATTGAGCGGCGCACCGTTGGCCAACGGTGATTCACGCATCGTTTCGCTCCCTCGATCTCTTAATGCACTATATTCTCATTCTCACATAGATCAAGGGAGTCCGACGAGCGACTGCCGGACTGTGGCAGAATAGCCGGTTTGGTGCGAACAGCCTGGGTGAACGATGGCGTTACGTTTCGAACGGCTCAAGTGGCAGGACTGGAAAGGCGCCTTTACGGAGCGCAACTACGAGCGCGGCCGGCGCCTGGCACTCGACGGCCTGGTGCAGCTGCGCTCGGCGGCCAGGGGCCAGCTCTATGCCGAGTGCAGCAGCCCCGCCGGACCGGCTTATCGCCAGGCGATCAGCCTGCGTGCGGGCGAGACCGCCTGGCGGGTTGACGCCCGCTGCACCTGTCCAATCGGCCGCAACTGCAAGCATGCCGCCGCCGCCCTCATCGAGCTCGAACGGCTGCAACGCAGTGAGGCCGACCTGCCGGCCACGCCGGTTGCCAATCCGGAGTTGCCGCAACCGGTCCTGACCCTCGGCAGCCATACCCAGATCGATTACGACCGGCACATCGGCAAGATGCGACCTTCGGTGCGTCATCGCGCCGCCCTGGCCTTCGCCTATGGCCCCCGGCGCCTGTTCGGTGCCCCACCGCGCACCCCGGACGCCGACTATCCCGTGCGGCAGTTGCCGACCGAACAACGCTGGCGGCAGACGCTGCTCGATCACGGCCTGCGCCTGGCCACCCGACGCAGCGCCGCGCTGCCCGACGACAGTGGCGAGATGTTCGAATTGCCGGACGACCTGGCCTGGCTCAGATTCGTGCAGCAGGTCATCCCCGGTCTGCGCGAAGCCGGCTGGCAGATCGAGGCCCATCCCGAATTCACCTTCGACCTGACCCCGGTGGAAGGCTGGTACGGTCATCTCGAAGAGGTGCAGGACCCGACCATCGCTAATGGCCAGTTCGATGTAGAGCTGGGCATCCGCCTGGGCCAGCGCCGCGTCAGCCTGATTCCGCTGCTGATCGACGCCCTGCGTCGCGAACCCTCCCAGTACGAGCCGGCGATGCTGGCCAAACGCGCAGACGACGAACCCGTCTTGCTGCGCATCGATCCTCCGCGCCTCGCCGGCCCGCAGGGTCGCGTGCAACGGGTCGCCGTGCCCCTGGGTCGGCTCAAGCCGATCCTGCAGATCCTTGGCGAGCTCTATGCCACCGACCGCCTCCCCCAGGACCGAGCCCTGCGCCTGCCGCGCCTGGACGCCGCACGCCTGGCCGAGCTGGACGAGCGCCTGCCGCTGGAATGGGAAGGCGGTGAACGCCTGCGCAGCTTCGCCGAGCGTCTGCGCAGCTATGCGGCCGAGCCCGTCGTCCTGCCGGACACCCTGCACGCCGAACTGCGTCCCTATCAGCGCGACGGCGTAGCCTGGCTGCAGGCGCTGCGCGAACTGGACGTCGGCGGCATCCTGGCCGACGACATGGGCCTGGGCAAGACGCTGCAGACCCTGGCGCACATCCTCGTCGAACAGGCCGCCGGGCGTCTGACCGCACCGGCATTGATCGTCATGCCGACCAGCCTGATCCCCAACTGGCAGGACGAGATCGCCCGCTTCGCTCCCGGATTGCGCGTGCTGACCCTGCAGGGCAGCGCCCGCAGCAGTCGCTTCGAGCGGATTCCGGAGCACGACGTGGTGCTCACCACCTATGCCCTGTTGCCCCGCGATGCCGAGCGCCTGGCCGACTACGATTTCCACCTGCAGGTGCTGGACGAGGCCCAGTCGATCAAGAATGCCGCCACCAAGGCCGCCCAGGCCGCACGCCACCTGCGTGCCCGCCATCGTCTCTGCCTGACCGGCACGCCGCTGGAAAACCATCTGGGCGAACTCTGGTCGCAATTCCACTTCCTGATGCCCGGCTGGCTGGGCGACGAGAAGGGCTTCAAGCAGGCCTATCGCATTCCGGTAGAGCGCGAAGGCGATGTGCAGCGCCTGGCGGCGCTCAAGGCACGGGTGCGGCCCTTCATGCTGCGCCGCACCAAGCAGCGGGTCGCCAGCGAGTTGCCACCCAAGACCGAGATCGTCCAGCTGGTCGAGCTGAGCACCGCGCAGCGTGAGCGCTACGAAGACCTGCGGCTGCTGCTGGACGAACGGGTTCGCGCCGAGATCGCCCGTCAGGGCATCGGTCGCAGCCAGTTGCTGATCCTCGATGCCCTGCTGCGGCTGCGCCAGGTCTGCTGCGATCTGCGCCTGGTGCCCAACGAAGACGCCAGCGTGGCCAAGCCTTCGGCGAAACTGGCGGCCCTGAACGAGCGCCTCGACGCCCTGCTCCCCGGCGGCAGTCGGGTCCTGGTGTTCTCCCAGTTCACCAGCATGCTCGATCTCATCGCCGCCGACCTCGACCAGCGCGGCATCGAGTACGTCAGCCTGACCGGCGAAACCCGGGATCGACGCACCCCGGTGCAGCGCTTCCAGAATGGCGAGGTGCCGGTGTTCCTGCTCAGTCTCAAGGCCGGCGGCAGCGGTCTCAACCTGACGGCGGCGGACACGGTGATCCACTTCGATCCCTGGTGGAATCCGGCCGCCGAGCAGCAGGCCAGCGACCGCGCCTATCGTATCGGCCAGGATCGTCCGGTGTTCGTCTACAAGCTGATCGCCCGCGGTACGCTGGAAGAACGCATCCAGCAGCTGCAGCAGGAAAAGGCCCGTCTCAGCGCCGGTATCCTCAGCGAGAACAGCGGCGACTGGCGCCTGACCGAAAGCGACCTGGCCCAGCTGCTGGCACCGCTGGACCGCTAGTGAACCAGGCAGGGGGCCTAGCCTGACGCCGCGGGGCAACCGGCGGCGTCAGGAGCAGACCGGGAAGGCCCGCGCGGCGCTACTTGTCGCCCACGCCTTCACCCACCGCATCGCCCGTCGCATCCAGCGCCTTGCTGGAAGGAAATTTGTTCGAGGCGACGCGGACCGCCAGCACCGACAGCGACAGCAGAAAGATGCCGCCGCAGAGATACAGCAGCCCGACATCCGGCGGCCGATGATGAGAGACATCACCGATCAGGTAGCGGGTCAGCGCAGTGATGGCGATGTAGAGCAGAAAGCGGATGGGCAGGTGGTTGGTCTTGAAGTAGATGCCGACCATGGCGCCCAGCTCCAGATAGATGAAGAGCAGCAGGATGTCATCGATGCTCGCCTGGTCCTTGTTGAACATCTCCATGAAGGCCATCACCGAGGCCCAGGCCGTGGCCGCGCCAATGGCGAACAGGCCGAAGTAGTGGAAGCCTTCCACCATCAGGTTGCCGAGGGCGTTCGCCCCGTCGTGCATGCGTTTGCGACCGCTGTCTGCCCATTTCATGGCCTGTCACCCCACTGCCGTGCCCGAATACACCCGCCTGCAGACTCGTCCATGTTGAAATTCCCGTTCTCAAGGTTGCTCTGGCACCAGCCGCTCTTATAGCGAGAAGCCGGACCGCCGACCAGTGCGCAACTGTCGCAGACTGGACGGCCCGCCGCTGGCAGGCTAAAACCTGAGGAAAAGCCCGCAAGGGCTCTGGAGTCTACTGTGGAAGCGCGCCTATCCTGCCTCGCCTGCCTGGACCGGCCCGATCCCCGGCTGCTGGAAGCCGCCCTGTGGATCGCGGCCGAGCACCATGACCAGATCGATCCGCCGGCCCTGCTGCACTCGCTGGATGATCTGGCGCTGCGCCTGATCGCCACCCTGGATGGCGATGCCAGTCACTCCGAGCGAGCCCAGGCCTTGTTACGGCAGCTGTGCGATGCCGGCTTTCGCGCCGCCGAGTGGCCCCTGAACCCTACCGCGGCCCTGCTCGACGAGGTCCTGACGCGGCGGCGCGGCCAACCGCTGTCGATCGCCCTGATAGCCCTGGAGCTGGCGCGGCGCCTGGAGATCAACCTGCAGGGCATCGGCTTTCCCGGGCATTTCCTGTTGCGCGTCCCCGGCGCGGATCATCTGCTCGAACCCTTTGGCGGACGCCGCCTGTACATGAACGACTGCCGTCAGTTGCTGGTGGATCAGTTCGGCCCCACCGCGCAACTGCAGGCGAGCTACCTGGCGCCCCTTGGTCCGCGGCAGATGATGCAGCGCCTCTCGCGCAACCTGCGTGAATTGCATCGCCAGGGCGACCAGCCGCTGGCCGCGCTCAAGGATGCCCAGCGGGTCATCGAGCTGGGCGCGGTCGGCGTCATCGATCACCTGGCGCGCGCCGACCTCTACCGCCAACTCGACTGCCCCCAGGCCGAGCGCTACGACCTGCAGCACGCCCTGCTGATCAGCGAAGACGATGCCGAACGCGAGCAGGTGAGGCGGCGGCTGGAGCGACTGGGCGCGCCTTCCGCCACCCTGCACTAGCCGCGCAGCAACCAGAGCACCAGCTGGGCGCCGAGCAGATTGCTCAGGCCGGCCAGCACCATGACCAGTCCGGCCACGGTGCCCTCCTCCAGACCGACCTCGTAGGCCTTGCTGGTCCCCACCCCGTGGGCGCCCATGCCGAACAGGGCACCGCGGGCCAGGGCCGACTTGAGCGGCAGCAGCTTGATCAGCAGGCTGCCGAGAATGGCGCCACCCAGGCCGGTGATCATCACGAAGGCCGCGGTCAACTCGGGGACGCCCCCCACGGTGGCGGACATCGGCATGGCGAAGGGGGTGCTGATGGAGCGTGGCAGCATGGACAGCAGCACCCGGTCGTCGAGCAGCAGCAGCCGGGCCAGCAGCCAGGAACTGCCGATGGCCACGCCACTGCCGACGCAGAGACCGGCCAGCAGCGCCTGCCAGTAGCGCGCCAGCAAGCGGCGTTGCTGCCAGATCGGCACGGCGAAGGCCACCGTCGCCGGTCCCAGCAGGGTGATCAGCCAGTGGCTGTAGTGGGCGTATTCGGCATAGCTCACCTGCTGCCAGAGGGTAGCGGCATAGAGCAGCACCGTGACGAAGATGATCGGACTGACCACATACCAGCGCAATCGGGCATAGAGCAGCCGACTCAGCGCATAACCCGCCACCGTCAGCAGCAGCCAGAACAGTCCAGGCAGATCAAGCATCGCGACGCCCCCGACGGCGGAACATCCAGTCCACGGTACAGGCGGTCGCGACCATGGTCAGCACGGTACTGAGCAGGATGGCCAGCAGGATGCGCACGCCTTCCTGCCGCAGCAGCGGACCGTAGTCGAGCAGACTCAGCAGGGCGGGAATGAAGAACAGCAGCATCTCACCCAGCAGCAGGCGCACGCCGCCCTGCAGCCACTCGGGCTCGACGATGCGCGCGGCCAGCAGCACCAGCAGCATGACCAGGCCCACCACGCCGCCCGGGACCGGCAACGCGTAATAGGTGGCCAGCCAGGTACCCAAAGCCCACAGCGCGCCCAATCCGCACAGCTCCAGAGCCAGGCGCAGATATCTATTCACCCAGGGCTCCATCTCAAATCTTCATTAGGCGCTCAAGGATACCGAGGCTGAGGGGGCGAGGACAGCAAACCGGGCCAGGCGGCGGGACCGGGAGGGGTAAAGCAGCTTTGCCGCCCGGGCAACATCAGCCCAGGGCGGCGGTGACCTCGGCGACCCAGCGCTCGGCATCTTCGTCCGGCGTAACCGTTTCACTGGCATCGATGCGCAGCATGGGCAGCAATTCGCGCAGCCCCAGCTCGGCGAACAACTCCTGCATCAGCTCACCGCCGCCGCAATAGGTGTCGCCATAGCTGGAATCACCCAGAGCCAGCACCGCGCCGGGCCGTCCGGACCAGGGCGGCAACCGATCGCGCAGCTGGAAATACAGCGATTCCAGATTGGCCGGCAATTCGCCCATGCCGGTGGTGGAGGTAATGGCCAGCAGCGACTCGGGCGCGAAGGCCTCCAGGCTGGCGAGATCGGCATTGGGCTGGTGCCAGACCTCATGGCCTGCCGCGGTCAACCGCGCCTTCACCTGCCGGGCGATATCTTCCGCGGTGCCATAGACCGAGCCATTCAACAGTGCGACTTTCATACGGACCTCTTGCATGGAATCTCGTCCAGTATGCCTGGCGCAGCCCGGCTTGGCGCTCCGTCAGCAAGACGACTCCGCTGGCAACCCCGGCTGCAGCCAGGGGTCTCAAGGCTTGTTATGCTAGCGCCGCCTGCTACCCCAGGCGTTTTCGCCACCTGTCCGCCTACCCGGCGGCATGACGGCATCCGGCCTATCCGGCCCGATCGCCCGGAGTTAGAGCATGAATCAGCCAGTTACCCTCATGGTCGCGCGGCGCGTCGCGGCCGGCCAATACGATGCCTTTCTTATCTGGCTGCGCGAAGGCGAAGCCCTGGCCACCGGGTATCCCGGCTATCTCGGTTCGGGGGTCCTGACCCCACCTCCAGGCGACAACCTGGTACAGATCATCTTTCGCTTCGCCTGTCCCCAGACCCTCGATGCCTGGGAGCACTCGGAAACGCGGCGCCTCTGGCTGGAGCGTGGCCAGGGCCTGTTCGAAGCGCCCCTGGCACGGCGCGCCCAGGGTATGGACGACTGGTTCGGCGCGGGCGTCCAGCCGCCACCGCGCTGGAAGCAGAGCATCGCCGTCTGGCTGGCGTTCTTTCCCATCTCGCTGCTGTTCAATGCCGCTTTCGGCGATTACCTGGCGCATCTGCCGCTGTTGCCGCGCATCCTGCTGAGCACCCTGATCCTTACCCCGGTCATGGTCTGTGTCTTCATCCCCCTGATCACCCGGGCGCTGAGGGGCTGGCTGCACACCGCCTCGTCGCGGGCCGGCGACTGGCGGAGCGGCGCCCGCTAGGCCGACACGGATCGGCCTGCATCCTGACGAGTCGAATGCGTACAATAGCCGCGGCCAGTACGCTGGCCGCCTCGCTCATCAGGATCGGGTACCCTCATGTCCGCAACCCTTCCCCTTCTGGTCACCGGCGCCAATCGCCGCGTTGGTCTCGCCTTGACCCGCCGGCTGCTGGCGGAGAGCCAACCCGTCATCGCCGTCTATCGCGACGATCCGGGTCCCTTGCGTGACCTCGAGATCGAGGCCTATCAGGTCGATCTGGCGGAAGAGGCACAGCGCGACACCCTGCTGCAGCAACTGCATGAACGCCATCCGGCATTGCGCGGCATCGTGCACAACGCCTCGGTCTGGGCCGAAGACGGCCTGGAAAACCTGCGGCTGCTCTACCGTCTGCATCTGGAAGCGCCCTACCACCTTAATCTGGGCCTGCAGGACCTGCTGCTGGCCGCACCGCGGGCCGACATCATCCATATCGGGGATGACAGCGCCACACGCGGCAGCCGCAATCACATCGGCTACGCCGCCACCAAGGCCGCCCTGCACAATCTGACCCTGTCCTTTGCCGAAGCCCTGGCACCCAGGGTACGGGTCAACACCATCGCGCCGGGGCTGCTGATCTTCAAGGAGGGCGCCGACGAGGCCTATCGCGAGGCGACCCTGGACAAGGCGCTGCTGGATTTCGAACCCGGCGCCGACCCCATAGTGGATACCGTGCTCTATCTGCTGTCGACCCAGTACGCCACCGGCAGTACCTTCACCGTCAACGGCGGGCGCCACCTGCGCCACGGCCGCCGCTAGCAAGAGGAATCAGTCATGACCGAACAAGACCGCCTGGAACTGGAAGCCGCTGCCTTCCGCACCCTGGTCGAGCACCTGCGCAAGCGCACCGATGTACAGAACATCGATCTGATGAATCTGTCCGGTTTCTGCCGCAACTGCCTGTCCAAGTGGTACAAGGCCGCAGCCGACGACAAGGGCCTGGAACTGAGCCTGGATGATGCCCGCGAGGCCGTCTACGGCATGCCCTATGCCGACTGGAAAGCCCAGTACCAGACCGAAGCCTCGCCGGCCCAGGCCGCGACCTTCCAGGAGCAGCAGCGCAAATGAGCGATCTCGCCAGCTTCCGCGCCAGCCTGGCCCAGGGCGACCATGCCTTCGCCGATACCCTGGCCTTTGTCGCCGAGCACTACCGCTACCAGCCCACCGCCTTTCGCAACGGCGAGGTGGACAATGCCGCGGGCCAGAACGAAGGCTCCTGCAAGACCTTGGGGCTGGCCAGACTCGAGGGGCTGAGCGATGAAGAGGCCCTGCTGGCCTTTGGCGAGCACTATCGCAGCGTCCTACAGACGCCCGAGGGTAGCGATCACACCAATATCCGCGCCCTTATCGCCCATGGCCTGGACAGCGTGAGCTTCCAGGGCGAGCCCCTGACGCGTCGCTAGGCCTTGCAGCGACCATAAAAAAAGCCCTGCGGATGCAGGGCTTTTTTCTTGGACCGGGCTCAGACGGCAGCCGCGGGTCTCATGTAGGAAATCGGTGCCAGACCGGAGTCTTCGAAGGTTACTACTTCCCAGGCATCACGATCGGCCAGCAGCGCGCGCAGCAGGCGATTGTTCATGGCGTGGCCGGACTTGTAGCCGCGGAATTCGCCAATGAGGCTCTTGCCGAGCAGGTAGAGGTCGCCGATGGCATCGAGGATCTTGTGCTTGACGAACTCGTCTTCGTAGCGAAGGCCGTCTTCGTTGATCACACCCTTCTCGTCCACCACGATGGCGTTGTCGACGCTGCCACCCAGGGCCAGGTTGTGCGAACGCAGGAATTCCAGGTCGCGCATGAAGCCGAAGGTGCGGGCACGACTGACTTCCTTGAGGAAGGAGGTGCTCGAGAAGTCCACCGAGGCTTTCTGGGTACGGTTGTTGACCACCGGATGATCGAAATCTATCTCGAAGGTCACCTTGAAGCCGTCGAAGGGCACGAAGGTGGCGCGCTTGTCACCGTCGACGACGCTGACTTCACGCTTGATACGGATGAACTGCTTGGCCGCTTCCTGTTCCTGCAGACCGGCGGACTGGATCAGGAACACGAAGGGACCGGCGCTGCCGTCCATGATCGGCACTTCGACCGCGGACAGCTCGACGTAGGCATTGTCGATCCCCAGACCGGCCATGGCCGACAGCAGGTGCTCAACGGTACCGACCTTGACGCCATTGTCACTGAACAGGTTGGTCGACATGGTGGTTTCACCCACGTTCTCGGCCCAGGCTGGGATTTCCACGACCGGATCGAGATCGGTGCGACGGAACACGATCCCCGTATCGACGGGAGCCGGCTTCAGGGTCAGGTAAACCTTTTCCCCGGAATGCAGGCCGACGCCAGTGGCGCGAATGGTGTTCTTGAGGGTGCGTTGTCTAATCATGCCAGGGCCGCTCGGTCGCAGGGTGCGAATGGTGTTCAACGAAGTCGCGATGATAGCAGATGCGAAAATCGATGCCCACTAATCACACCCTGGCTTGTGATATACCCGATCAATCAGCCTGACGACGCAGGAAGGCCGGGATGTCCAGGTAATCCAGGTCGTCGTTGGGATTGACCTTGGTCGCCGCTGCCGAGCCGCCATGATTCTGGCTGCCACGACCGGAGCGCATCGAGGTCGGGTACTTGAGGTCGTCGTAGTTGACCGGAGCGCTTTCCTGACGGGCCGCGGCCAGGGTCTGAGTGGTGTTGTCCACCACCTTGACCGGCTTCTCGATGCGCGCACCCAGGCCGGTGGCGACCACGGTGACGTGCAGCTCGTCGCGCATTTCCGGATCGATCACCGCGCCGACCTTGACGGTGGCGTGCTCGGACGCGAAGTCCTCGATGATCTCGCCGACGGCGGCGTATTCACCCAGGGACAGGTCCAGGCCAGCGGTGATGTTGACCAGGATGCCGCGGGCGCCGTGCAGGTTGACGTCTTCCAGCAGCGGGTTGCGGATGGCGGCTTCGGTGGCTTCGCGCGCACGGTTCGGACCGCTGGCGTGGCCGGTACCCATCATGGCCATGCCCATCTCGCCCATCACGGTCTTGACGTCGGCGAAGTCGACGTTCATCAGGCCGGGACGCTGCATGATGTCGGAGATACCACGAACGGCGCCGGCGAGGACGTCGTCAGCCTTGGCGAAGGCGGCCAGCAGGCTGGCGTCCTTGCCCAGGATGGTCAGCAGCTTCTCGTTGGGGATGGTGATCAGCGAGTCGACGCATTCGGACAGGGAGCGAATGCCTTCGTCGGCGACCTGCATGCGCTTGCGGCCTTCGAAGGGGAACGGACGGGTGACCACGGCAACGGTCAGGATACCCATCTCCTTGGCCACCTCGGCGATGATCGGCGCGGCACCGGTACCGGTGCCACCGCCCATGCCGGTGGTGATGAAGACCATGTCGGCGCCTTCGAGGACTTCGGCGATGCGCTCACGATCTTCCATGGCCGCCTGGCGGCCGATTTCCGGGTTGGTGCCCGCACCAAGACCCTTGGTGACGCCCGGGCCGAGTTGCAGCACGGTCCGGGATGTGACGTTCTTCAGGGCTTGGGCGTCGGTATTTGCACAGATGAATTCGACGCCTTCAACACCGCTTTTGACCATGTGGTTGACGGCATTGCCACCGCCACCGCCCACGCCGATAACTTTGATCACGGCGCTTTGTGGAATGTTGTCTACGAGTTCGAACATGGTCCCCTCTCTTCCTTTCGGATCTTCGCCTACTGCCGCGGTTTAATTGTGAATTACAAGTTGCCCTGGACCCAACGCTTCATGCGTTCCAGGACTGTGGATTTGGTTTCGCTGCTATATCCGCCAGAAACAACCGGCAAGGGATCGGTCTGCTTTTGCAGACCATAGAGCAACAGGCCGACGCCTGTGGAATAGATCGGGTTGCTGATTACGTCAGTCAGACCCTTGACCGTCTGGGGCACCCCCAGGCGTACCGGCATATGGAAAATCTCTTCCGCCAGTTCGACCGCGCCTTCCATCTTCGCGGTACCACCGGTGAGTACGATCCCTGCGGGGATCAGATCCTCGTAACCACTGCGGCGCAGTTCCGCTTGCACCAATGTGAATAGCTCATCGTAACGGGGCTCGACCACTTCCGCGAGGGCCTGACGCGACAATTCTCGCGGCGGACGGTCACCCACGCTGGGCACCTTGATGGTTTCGCCCGGCCCAGCCAGTTTCGCCAAAGCACAAGCATACCGAATCTTGATTTCTTCGGCATATTGCGTTGGGGTTCTCAAGGCCATGGCAATGTCATTTGTGACTTGGTCGCCAGCAATGGGTATCACCGCCGTATGGCGGATGGCGCCTTCGGTAAAGATGGCGATATCGGTAGTGCCGCCGCCGACGTCCACCAGGCAGACACCCAGTTCCTTTTCATCGTCGGTCAGTACCGAATAGGCCGAAGCCAGCTGTTCAAGAATGATGTCGTCGACTTCCAGACCGCAACGACGAACACATTTCTCGATGTTCTGCGCAGCGTTGACGGCACAGGTGACGACATGGACCTTGGCTTCCAGTCGCACGCCGGACATGCCGAGGGGCTCGCGCACCCCTTCCTGGTTGTCGATCACATAGTCCTGGGCCAGGGTGTGCAGCACGCGCTGGTCGGCGGGAATGGCCACCGCCTGGGCAGCATCGAGCACCCGCTCGATGTCCGCCGGGCTCACTTCACGATCGCGGATCGCCACGATGCCGTGGGAATTCAGGCTGCGAATGTGATTGCCGGCAATGCCGACGAAGGCCGAGTGGATCCGGCAACCGGCCATCAGCTGGGCTTCTTCGATGGCCCGCTGGATGGAGGCGACGGTGGATTCGATGTTGACCACCACGCCCTTCTTGAGCCCGCGCGACGGATGGGTGCCGATCCCGACGATCTCGATCTGACCATCGGAAGACACCTCGCCGACCAGAGCCACGACCTTGGAAGTGCCGATGTCGAGGCCGACGATCATCTTGCCGCTTTGCACGCTTGCCATAGTAAAAAACTTCTCCTCAATGCTTGGCCGGTTCGGTCACGGGGGTGGCGGCGACAGCGGGATCACGCCAGGCCACAGCCAGACCGTTCGGATAACGCAGATCGATCCGCGCGATATTGTCCATCTGTGCCTTGAGCACCTGATCGTACAGGCGCATGAAGCGCCGCATCTTTTCCACCAGTTGGTCGCGGCCGAACACCAGTTCCAGGCCCTGACCGGTGGTGAGGTACCAGCTGCCACGCTCGTGCATTTCCAGGCGCGACACGGTGTAACCGAGCGGCCGGAGCATCTGGCTGAACATCTGGTACTGCTGCATTACCTGCTGCTGGGCCCGTTTGGGGCCGTACAGCCGCGGTAGATTGTCATAGTTGGCCAGATCCTGCGGGGCAAAAGCCTCACCCTGGTTGTTCAGCAGCGCCTCGTCACCCCAGCGGGCGATGGGCATCTGCTCTTCCAGGCGGATGCTGATCTCGTCCGGCCAGACCCGGCGGACCTCGGCATGGGCGATCCACGGCATGGTTTCCAGCTCGTGGCGCATGTTGGCCAGGTCGACCTGGAAGAAGGTGGTACCCACGAAAGGCGCGATGCGCTGCTGCACGGCGCCCTGGCTGATGTAGGAGAGATCGCCCTTGACGCTGACCTTGGCGATCGGTCGGTCGGCATAGGGCAGCAACTTCTGGGCACCCTCATAGGTGCCGAAGCCCAGCCCCAGCAGCAGGAACGGCCAGAGGATGCGCTTGAGCAGCCCCAGACTCGGGCGAGGCAGGCGGGTCGACAGCGGCTCTTCGGCGACCAGACGACTGGCGCCCCGTTGTTCGACGTTGCGCGACCGACCGAAGCCGGGCTGGTTGTGACGTAGGGTGGCGACCAAGGTTCAGCCCTCCACGTGCGCGCCGGCAACAGCGGTTGCCGGCAAGGGGTTGTACGGATGGCGGCTCATGCCGAACTCCCGGTGGTCGCGGCAGTGGCGAACAGCGGATGGCTGAACAGTTGCGGCGCCAGTGCGCCGATGTCGCCCGCGCCCTGGCAGAGCAGGATGTCGCCCGGGCGCAGTAGTGGCTTGACCAGCGGCGCGATGTTGCTGCCGCGCTCGACGTAGATGGGATCGAGCTGACCGCGCTGGCGGATGCTGTGGCAGAGCTGGCGGCTGTCGGCGCCGGGAATGGGTTCTTCGCCGGCCGGATAGACTTCCATCAGCAACAGCACGTTGGCATCGGCCAGCACCTGGACGAAGTCTTCGTAGAGATCGCGGGTGCGACTGAAGCGGTGCGGCTGATAGACCATCACCAGCCGGCGTTCGGGCCAGCCGCCGCGCACGGCCTTGATCACTGCGGCAACTTCACGGGGATGGTGACCGTAGTCGTCCACCAGCATGACGCTGCCCCCGGCGACCGGCAGTTCGCCATAGACCTGGAAGCGCCGCCCAACTCCCTGGAAGCCGGACAGGCCATTGAGGATGGCCTCGTCGCTGACGCCTTCGTCGGTGGCGATGGCGATGGTCGCCAGGGCGTTGAGCACGTTGTGCACGCCCGGCATGTTGACCGAGACCGCCAGCGGCGCGCGGCCCTCGCGCAGCACGGTGAAATAGGTGCGCATGCCTTCCTGGCGGATATCCACGGCACGGACGTCGGCGTCCTCGGCGGTACCGTAGGTGACGGTGGGTCGGGCGACCTGGGGAATGATCTCGCGCACCACCGGATCGTCGACGCAGAGCACGGCCAGGCCATAGAACGGCAGGTTGTGCAGGAA
Organism: Pseudomonas sp. PS02302; assembly: GCF_029959585.1. Taxonomy (NCBI): domain Bacteria; kingdom Pseudomonadati; phylum Pseudomonadota; class Gammaproteobacteria; order Pseudomonadales; family Pseudomonadaceae; genus Pseudomonas; species Pseudomonas sp. PS02302. Next base: position 24,673 of record NZ_JASCON010000014.1, on the reverse strand, counting down.
ATCGACGAAGGTGCGCTTGAGCCGATTGAAGTCACCTTCGTAGGTGCTCATGTGGTCGGCGTCGATATTGGTGACCACGGCGACCATGGGCTGCAGGTGCAGGAAGCTGGCGTCGCTCTCGTCGGCCTCGGCGATCAGGTAGCGGCTGGTGCCAAGCTGCGCATTGGTACCGGCGGCATTGAGGCGGCCGCCGATGACGAAGGTCGGGTCCAGGCCTTCGGCGGCGAACACCGAGGCGATCAGACTGGTGGTGGTGGTCTTGCCATGGGTACCGGCCACGGCGATGCCATGGCGATAGCGCATCAGCTCGGAGAGCATCTCGGCGCGGGGCACCACGGGAATGCGCTGCTCGAGGGCGGCGGAGACTTCCGGATTGGATCTGTTGATGGCACTGGACACCACCAGCACGTCGACCTGATCCAGGTTCTCGGCGCGGTGGCCGATGTAGATGCGCGCGCCGAATTGCTGCAGGCGCGCGGTCACCGCGGATTCCTTGAGGTCCGAGCCCGAGACTTCGTAGCCCAGGTTCAGCAGCACCTCGGCGATGCCGCACATGCCGACGCCGCCGATACCGACGAAATGGATGCGCCGGATGCTGCGCATGCGCCGAACTTCGGCCTGGATGGCACTCTGCGACTTAACCACGGGCCACCTCCAGACAGGCGTCGACGACTGCACGGGTGGCATCGGGTTTGGCCAGGGCACGGCTGCGAGCGGCCATGCCGGCAAGACGTTCGGGATGCATCAGGACCTCGGTAAGCTGCGCGGCGAGATCCGCCGGGCGTGTGGAATGTTGCGGCAGCACCACACCGGCACCGGCGCGCTCCAGGAAGCGCGCATTGCTGGTCTGGTGGTCGTCGATGGCGTGCGGCAGGGGGATCAGCAGCGCCGGCAGACCGGTGGCGGTCAGCTCGGCGACGGTCAGGGCACCGGCTCGGCAGATCACCAGATCGGCCCAGGCATAGGCAGCGGCCATGTCGGCGATGAAGGGCTGGACATCGGCCTCCACGGCGACGTTGGCGTAGCGCTCGGCGGTCACCTCGGCATGCTGGCGACCGGCCTGGTGGCGCACATTGGGTCGCAGCCCAGCGGGCAGCTGGGCCAGGGCGTCGGGCAGCAGCTTGTTAAGCGGCTCGGCGCCGAGGCTGCCGCCCAGTACCAGCAGATTGGCGACGCGCTCTTCCAGCGGCGCGCGGGTCACCGGGACGAAGAGTTCGGCGCGCACCGGATTGCCGGTAGACAGGCGCTTGGCGGACGCCGGGAAGGTGTCGGCGAAGCCTTCGCAGACCCGTGCGGCCATGGGCACCAGCAGGCGGTTGGCGGTGCCGGCATGGGCATTCTGTTCGTGGATCACCAGCGGGATGTTGCACAGCCTGGCGGCCAGGCCACCAGGACCGGTGACGAAGCCACCCAGCCCCAGCACGCAGACCGGCTTGAGCCGGCGCATGAGCCCCATGGCCTGCATGAGCGCCCCGCTGAGTTGCAGCGGCGCCTTCACCAGGGAGCGCACGCCCTTGCCTCTCAGACCGGTGACCGGAATGTGGTGCAGGGTGATGCCGGCCTTGGGCACCACGTCGTTCTCGATGCCGCGCGGGGTACCCAGCCAGTGCACGGTATAGCCGCGGGCTTCGAATTCACGGGCGCAGGCCAGGGCCGGGAAGACGTGCCCGCCGGTACCGCCGGCCATGATGAGGACGTTAGCGGACATCGGCGAAATCCTCTTCGGTGAATTCCACATCCTCGGTATCCACCAGGGTGCGTCTCTCCCACTCGATGCGCAGCAGCAGGCCCATGCTCACGCAGCAGATCACCAGGGAGCTGCCGCCGTAGCTGAGGAACGGCAGGGTCAGGCCCTTGGTCGGCAGCAGGCCGACGTTCACGCCGATGTTGATCAGGAACTGGCCGATCCAGAGCATCGACAGGCCGTAGGCCACATAGGCCGAGAAGAACTGCTTGGACTGCTCGGCCCAGTGACCGATGAACAGCCCGCGCACGCAGACGAAGAGAAACAGGCCGACGGTGGCCATGGCCCCGATCAGGCCGAGTTCTTCGGCCAGCACGGCGAAGAGGAAGTCGGTATGGGCCTCGGGCAGATAGAACTGCTTCTGGATGCTGTTGCCCAGGCCGAGACCGGTCCAGCCGCCACGACCGAAGGCGATCAGCGCCTGGGTCAGCTGGTAGCCGGAGCCGAACTGGTCGGCCCAGGGATCGGTGAAGGTGATCAGCCGCTGCATCCGGTAGGACTGGGTCTGCACCAGCACGAACACCGCCAGCACGGCCAGGGCGACCATCATCAGGAAGCGGAACAGGCCGACGCCGCCAAGGAACAGCATGGCACCGGCGGCACCCATCATCACCACGGTGGCGCCGAAGTCGGGTTCGCGCAGCAGCAGCATGGCCATCGGCAGGAGCACGATGAAGGGCTTGAAGAAGCCGGCCCAGGTGTGGCGCACCTCATGCTGACGACGAACCAGGTAACCGGCCAGATAGAGCACCACGAAGACCTTGGCGATCTCCGAGGGCTGCACGTTGAAGATGCCGAAGCCGATCCAGCGCAGGGAGCCGTTCACCTCGCGGCCGATGCCAGGCACCAGTACCGCCACCAGCAGGAGGAAGGCGATGATCAGCAACGGAAAGCCGAAGCGCTGCCAGGTGGCCATGGGGATCAGCATCACCACGCCGCAGGAGACGAAGCCGATCGCCAGGTAGACCAGGTGGCGGTACATGAAGTACAGCGGATTGCCCGACTGGGCGGCGGCCACTTCGGAGGAAGCCGAGGTCACCATCACCAGGCCGAGGCCGAGCAGCAGCAGGCAGCCCGCCAGCAGCGGGAAGTCCAGGTCGATGCCGTGGCGGCTGGCCAGCGGCGAGGGATAGGGGCGCAGCAGGCTGAGGATCATGCCAGAGCTCCCACGGCCTGGGCGAACAGCCGTCCGCGTTCTTCGAAATTGCGGAACATGTCGAGACTGGCGCAGGCCGGCGACAGCAGCACGGCGTCGCCTGGCTGGGCCAGCCGGCGGCTCTCGGCCACGGCTTCTTCGAGGGTGGTGACATGCACCTGCTGCACGGTGGCCGGCAGGATCTCGGCGATCCGTGCCGCATCGCGTCCCAGCAGCACCACGGCGCGACAGTGACGCGCGATGGGCTCGCGCAGGGCACTGAAATCGGCGCCCTTGCCGTCGCCACCGGCGATCAGCACCAACTGGCCGGCGATGTCATCACCCAGGCCTTCGACCGCGGCCAGGGCAGCGCCGACGTTGGTCGCCTTGGAATCGTTGTAGTAGTTGACGCCCGCGACCTCGCCGACCCACTGGCAGCGGTGCTCCAGACCCGGGAAGGCGCGCAGGGCTTCCAGCATGGGTGCCAGCGGCAGACCGGCAGCCTGGCCCAGGGCCAGTGCGGCCAGGGCATTGCTGTGGTTGTGGGTACCGCGGATCTTGAGTTCCTCGACATCCAGCAGGTTGTCGAAGGCCAGCGCCAGATAGCGACGGCCTTCCTCCTCGCGAATGCCGAAGGCACGGAAATCGGGCCGTCCCAGGCCGAAGGTCAGGCGCGGCACGTCATCGCCGATCAGCGGCCGCGACAGGGCATCGTCGCGATTGACCACCACCTGGCGGGCGCCACGGAAGATGCGGTGCTTGGCCTGGTGATAGGCCGGCATGCCGGTGTAGCGATCCATGTGGTCTTCGCTGAGGTTGAGCACGGTGGCCACCTCGGCATTGAGGCGCTCGCAGGTCTCCAGCTGGAAGCTCGAAAGCTCCAGCACATAGAGTTCGACGTCATCGGCCAGCAGGTCCAGCGCCGGGGTACCGAGATTGCCCCCCACGGCCACGCGCTTGCCGGCGCGCAACGCCATGTCACCCACCAGGGTGGTGACGGTGCTCTTGGCGTTGGAACCGGTGATGGCGACGATGGGCGCCTGGGCCTGGCGTGCGAACAGCTCGATATCGCCGGACAGCCGCACGCCGCGGGCGGCGGCTTCCTGCAGCGCCGGCGTTTCCAGGGCCAGGCCGGGACTCACATAGAGTTCGGCCGCGCGGGCGAGGAAGTCGACATCCAGCTCGCCGCAACGCACCTCGACCTGGGGATACTGGGTTCTCAGGGCCTCCAGTTCCGGCGGCTGTTCCCGCGTGTCGGCCACGGCGAAGGGCACGCCCCGGCGCGCGAGAAAGCGCACCAGCGACATGCCACTCTTGCCGAGGCCGACGACGATACGGAACTGGTCGGAAGCGATGAGCACTGCGATTACCTCAGTTTCAGGGTGGCGAGACCGAACAGCACCAGGATCACGGTGATGATCCAGAAGCGCACGATGACCCGCGGCTCGGGCCAGCCCTTCAATTCGAAATGGTGGTGGATCGGCGCCATGCGGAAGACGCGCTTGCCGGTCAGCTTGAAGGACGCGACCTGGATGACCACCGAGAGGGTCTCCATGACGAAGACGCCACCCATGATGAACAGCACCACTTCCTGGCGGACGATGACGGCGATGGTGCCCAAGGCGGCGCCCAGCGCCAGGGCGCCGACGTCACCCATGAAGACCATGGCCGGATAGGTGTTGAACCAGAGAAAGCCCAGGCCGGCCCCGATCAGGGCGCCGCAGAAGACGATCAGTTCGCCGGAGCCTTCCACATAGGGAATAAGCAGGTAATCGGCGAATTTCACGTTGCCCGACAGGTAGCAGAAGATGCCCAGGGCACCACCGACCATCACGGTGGGCATGATCGCCAGGCCGTCGAGGCCGTCGGTGAGGTTGACCGCGTTGCTGGAGCCGACGATGACGAAGTAGGTCAGCACAACGAAGAAAATCCCCAGCGGGATTTCGATGTTCTTCAGCAGGGGCAGGATCAGTGTGGTTTCGATCGGCGCCTTGGCCGTTACGTAGAGAAAGATCGCCGCCCCCAGGCCGAATACCGATTGCCAGAAGTACTTCCAGCGACTGGGCAGGCCGCGGGAATTCTTCTCGATCACCTTGCGATAGTCGTCGACCCAGCCGATGGCGCCGAACAGGAAGGTCACCGCCAGCACGGTCCAGACATAGCGGTTGTGCAGATCGGCCCACAGCAGGGTGCTGATGCCGATGGTGGTCAGGATCAGGGCGCCACCCATGGTGGGGGTGCCGGATTTGGACAGGTGCGACTGGGGGCCATCGTTGCGCACGGCCTGGCCGATCTGGCGGATCTGCAGGGTGCGGATCATCCAGGGGCCGAGCCACAACGACAGCAACAGGGCGGTCAGAACGCCCAGAATGCCGCGCAGGCTGAGGTATTGGAAGACGGCGAAGCCCTTGTAGAACTGTTGCAGGAACTCCGCCAACAGCAGCAGCATCAGTGTTTCTCCTCGGTGTTGATAGCGCAGAGCGCGGCGACGACCTTGTCCATCGCGGCGCTGCGGGATCCCTTGATCAGCAGGGTGGTTCCGGCCCGGTCCTCGTCCGCCAGGGCCTCGATCAGTTGTTCGCGATCGGCGAAATGCCGGGCCTCGGCGCCATAGGCGCGGGCCGCATGGGCCATCGAGGGACCGACGCTGTAGAAGGCATCCACCGTGCCGCGGGCGTGCTCGCCCACCTCGCGATGGCCCTGTTCGGTCCACTCGCCCAGCTCGGCGATATCGCCCAGGACCACCACCCGACGGCCCGGCAGGGCAGCCAGCAGGTCGATCCCGGCCTTCACCGACGCGGGGTTGGCGTTGTAGCTGTCGTCGATGACCTGGGCGCCGCGCTGGCTGGTGCGGGTCAGGGTGCGGCCCTGGACCGGTGCCGCGGCGGCGAGACCACGGGCGATGGTGGCCAGCTCCAGCCCCAGGCTGAGCGCTGCGGCAGCGGCGGCCAGGGCATTGCCGACGTTGTGGGTACCTAGCAGCTGCAGGGTGACCGGCGCCTGGCCCTGGGCTGTGTGCAAGAGGAAGCTCGGGCGACCCTGGGCATCCAGGGTCACCTCGCTGGCGCGCACGTCGGCGCGGGTATCCAGGCCGAAGGCGACGACGCTGCGACCGGCCGCGCGGCGCTGCCAGGTCTCGAAGGCCACGTCGTCGCGGTTGAGCACCACGGTGCCTGCCTCGCCCACGCCTTCGATGATCTCGCCCTTGGCCTCGACGATACGATCGACGCCGCCGAATTCGCCCACATGGGCCTGGCCGGCGTTGGTAATGATAACGACATCCGGGCGTGTCAGGCTCACGGTATAGGCGATGTCACCGACATGGGAAGCACCCAGCTCGATGACGCCATAGGCGTGCTCGGCGGCCAGTTGCAGCAGGGTCAGGGGCGCGCCGAGGTCGTTGTTCAGATTGCCCTGGGTGGCCAGGGTGGCGCCCTGCTGCCGCAGGATGGCGGCGAGCAGTTCCTTGACCGTGGTCTTGCCACTGGAGCCGGTCACGGCGGCGAGCTTGCCCTGGAACAGATCCCGATTGAAGGCGCCCAGACGCCCCAGCGCCAGGCGGGTATCGGCGACTACCAGCTGGGGCAGCTGGACCTCGGGCACGGCCCGCTCCACCAGGGCTGCCGCAGCGCCCTGGGCGGCCACGTCGGCCAGATAGGCATGACCATCGAAACGCGGCCCAGTCAGGGCGACAAAGAGCTGTCCAGCCACGGCCTTGCGGCTGTCGGTGCCGACGCCGTCGAACAGGGCATCGGCACCCAGCAGGTTACCGGTCAGGGCCTCGGCCACTTCGGTGAGGGTGAAGGTTCTAAGCATGCTGTCGCTCCCAGGCGGTCAGGGCCCGCTCGGCCTGGTCGAGATCGGAAAAGGGATGACGGACACCGGCGATTTCCTGGTAGGGCTCATGGCCCTTGCCGGCCAGCACCACGATGTCCTGGGCGGTCGCCGCGGCCACGGCCTGGGCGATGGCCGCTTCACGCCGGCCGGCGAAGCTCACCTGCTCGGGATGCGCGAAGCCGGCGCGGATATCGGCGACGATGGCGGCCGGATCCTCGGTACGGGGGTTGTCGTCGGTCACCACCACCTGATCGGCCAGGCGCTCGGCCACCGCGGCCATCTCCGGCCGCTTGCCGCGATCGCGATCGCCGCCGCAGCCGAACACGCAGACCAGTCGACCCTGGGCACCGACATGGGGCCGCAGGGCGGTGAGCACCTTGTCCAGGGCATCGGGGGTGTGGGCGTAGTCCACCACCACCAGCGGTCGCCCGGCGCCGCCCAGGCGCTGCATGCGCCCGGCCGGGCCCTGCAACTGCGGGAGGATGGCGAGGATGTCGGCCAGCGCATGACCGAGACCCAGCAGGGCACCGATGGCGGCCAGCAGGTTGCTCAGGTTGAAGCGCCCGATCAGCTGGCTGCGCAGCTCGCCAGTGCCCTGGGCGGTGACCAACTGGGCGCGCACACCGTGGTCGTCGAAGTGGATGGCCTGGCAATGGAGGCTGGCGGCCGGATCGCTCAGGCTGTAGGTCAGGGTCGCGGCCGGGCTGGGGCGAGCCGCCAGCTCGCGGCCAAAGGCGTCATCCAGATTGAGGACACGGGCGCCGAGCCCCGGCCAGGCGAACAGCTGGGCCTTGGCTTCGCCATAGGCGGCCATGGTGCCATGGTAATCGAGGTGATCGCGGGACAGGTTGGTGAAGACCGCGACCTTGAAGGCCAGCGCCGCCACCCGGCCTTGGGCCAGGCCATGGGAAGAGACTTCCATGGCGACGGTAGTGGCGCCGTCTTCGGCCAGTTCGGCCAGGGTCGCCTGCAGCTTGAGGGCATCCGGGGTGGTGTGACGGCCTTCGGCGAGAGCGCCATGGAAGCCGCTACCCAGGGTGCCGACGATGCCGCAACGCTGACCGAGCAGGTCACAGGCCTGGGCGATCAACTGGCTGACACTGGTCTTGCCATTGGTACCGGTGATGCCGACCAGCGCCAGGCGCCGGCTCGGCTCGCCATGGAAACGACCGGCGATGGCGGACAGCCGTGCGGCCAGGCCCTCGACGGCGACCAGGGGGATGTCCAGGGCCGGCAGTGCGGGAGCGTCCTTCGCCTCATAGGCGATGGCCGCCGCGCCGCGCTCGGCACCGCTGGCGATATGGGCGCGGCCGTCGCTGTGCAGACCGGGAATGGCCAGGAACAGCGAGCCCGGGCGGACTTCGCGACTGTCCAGTGCCAGACCGCCGATGTCGACGGCAGTGGTAGCTTCAGGCAGGAGGTCGGTCAGCAGGCGGCTCATCGATCACGCTCCCCGACCAGCAGCGGCTTGCCGGCCTGGGCCTGCTGCACCGGCAGCGGCTGGAGGTTGTCCGGCTGGATGTTCATCAGGCGCAGGGCGCCGGACATCACGCGGCTGAACACCGGCGCCGAGACCACGCCACCGTAGTAGCCGCCCTTGCTCGGACGATCGATCACCACCACCGCGGCCAGGCGCGGATTGCTGGTGGGGCCGAAGCCGGCGAACAGCGAGCGATAGGAATTCTCGGCATAGCCACGGGTGCCGGTGCTGGTCTTGCGCGCGGTCCCGCTCTTGCCGGCGACGTGGTAGCCCGGTACCTGGGCGCGGAAGGCCCCGCCCGGAGCTTCCACGACCTGCTGCAGCATGCCCTGCAGGGTCTTGGCAACGCGCTCTTCCACCGCCTGATCGCTGGCCGGGGCCATGTCCAGGCGCACCATGGACAGCGGCACCGAGCGACCGTCGTTGGCCAGCACCGAATAGGCATGGGCCAGTTGCACGGCGGTCACCGCCAGGCCATAGCCATAGGACAGGGTCGCGGTCTCGGCCGGACGCCAGTTGCGATGGTTGGGCAGATTGCCGACCCGCTCGCCGGGAAAGCCCAGACCGGTGTCCTGGCCGAGGCCCACGGCGCGCATGGCGTTGTAGATGTTCTCGCCACCGACGTCGAAGGCGATCTTGCTCATGCCGACGTTGCTGGACTTGATGAGGATGCCGGTCAGGTCCAGGGCGCCGTCGCTGTGGGAGACGTCCTTGATGGTGTAGCGACCGATCTGCAGCGAACCGGGATAGACGTTGACCTTGTCGGAGGGCTTCCAGCGTCCGCTGGCGAGCGCCGCGGTCATGGAAATCGGCTTCATCACCGAGCCGGGCTCCATGACGTCGATCATCGCTCGGTTGCGCATGGCGGCCGGTTCGAGACTGCGGCGATTGTTGGGGTTGTAGGTGGGCATGTTGACCATCGCCAGGACTTCGCCGGTCTTGACGTCGACGATGGTCAGGCTGCCGGCCTCGGCTTCGAACTGGGTCAGGGCATTGCGCAGTTCGCGCGCGGCGAGATACTGCAGCCGCAGGTCGATGGACAGCGCCAGGGTGTTGCCCGGCTTGGCGTTCTTGGCGACCTGGACATCGCGGATCAGCCGACCGCGGCGATCCTTGACCACCTGGCGACGACCCGGCACGCCGGACAGCCACTCGTTGAAGGCCAGTTCGATGCCTTCGCGGCCGTGGTCGTCGATATCGGTGAAGCCGACCACATGAGCCGCCACCTCACCTGCCGGATAGAAACGCCGAAATTCCTCGATGTCGTAGACCCCGGGAATCTTGTGCGCCTTGACCTGGCTCATCACCGCCTCGCCCTGCTCGGGCGTGAGGCCGCGAGCCAGGTAGAGAAATTCCTTGCTGGCGTTCTGCTCGATGCGCTTGGCCAGTTCCGCACGCGGCTGGCCGACAGCATCGGCCAGGGTCGCCCAGCGATCCTCGGCGCCCAGCAGTTCCTTGGGATTGATCCACAGGGTGGTGACCGGCGTACTCACGGCCAGGGGCTCGCCGTTGCGATCGGTGATCAGGCCACGGTGCGCGGGAATGGGGATGGTGCGCACGCTGCGCGCATCGCCCTGCCCCTTCAGGAAAGCCCGGTCGATCACGTGCAGATCGACGATGCGCCAGATGATGGTGCCGACCATGACCAGCAACAGCCCGATAATGAGGCTGAAGCGCCATGGCAGGCGCGCGATCAGGCCTTTCACGGATTGACCATCCGGATTTCGGTCGGATCGGGAATGCGCATCTGCAATTGGCCGCTGGCCAGGGCCTCGACCCGACTGTGGGCGGTCCAGGTGCTCTGCTCCAGCAGCAGCCGACCGTATTCGGCCTGGGCCTTGTCGCGGATGGCCATCTCGCCATAGAGGGTGTTGAGCAGCTGGCGATTCCAGTGGGCGCTATAGGCCACGGCTACCGCCGACAACAGTACGCCGGCGAACAGCACCAGCATGACGCTGCTGCCCAGAGGCAGTTTCTTGACGAAGAGCCGGCTCATTTCAGCTTCTCGGCAATGCGCATCACGGCACTGCGGGCGCGGGGATTGGCGGCCAGTTCGGCTTCGCTGGCGTAGACCGGCTTGCCCAGCAGGCGCAGCGAGGGTTCGAAGACCGTGGCGCGGATCGGCAGGTCGCGCGGCAGCTGGTCCGCCTCGCCCTTGGCCAGTCGGCGCATGAATTGTTTGACGATGCGATCTTCCAGCGAGTGAAAACTGATCACCACCAGCCGGCCACCCACGGCCAGTTGCTCGTAGGCCGCCTGCAGGCCCTGCTCCAGATCGCTCAGTTCGCGATTGATGTAGATACGCAGCCCCTGGAAGGCGCGGGTAGCAGGATGCTTGCCCTTTTCCCAGGCCGGATTGGCCTCGGTGAGCACCTTGGCCAGGTCACCGGTGCGCTCGAAGGGCTGGACTTCACGGCGCTGCACCACGGCGCGCGCCATGCGCTTGGCGAAACGCTCTTCGCCGAATTCCTTGAATACCTGGGCGATATCGGCCTCGGGCGCCGTGGCGATCCAGGCGGCAGCGCTCTGCCCCCGACTCGGATCCATGCGCATGTCCAGGGGACCGTCCTGCATGAAGCTGAAACCGCGCTCGGGATCGTCGAGCTGGGGCGAGGACACGCCCAGATCCAGCAGCACGCCATCGACCTGGCCGGACCAGCCACGGCTGACGAGTTCATCGCCCAGCTCGGCGAAACTGCGCTGGACGATTTCGAAGCGGGGATCTTCCGCGGCCAGGGCCTGGCCGGCGGCGATCGCCTGGGGATCCTTGTCGAAGCCCAGCAGCCGCCCTTCTCCACCCAGCAGGCGCAGCACGGCCCGGCTGTGTCCGCCGCGGCCGAAGGTACCGTCCAGATAACGGCCGGCAGGCTGGATCGCCAATGCCTGTACGGCCTCGTCCAGGAGAACGGAGACGTGGTGGAAGACTGGGTTCATGGTCACAGGATCAAATCGCGCATTTCATCCGGCATACCGCCGGGTTCCTTAATCGCCAGGAGATCCGCGTCGCACACGGCACTCCAGGCGTCCTCATCCCATAACTGGAACTTGTTGAGCTGACCGACCAGCATCACGCGCCGGTCCAGCTTGGCGTATTCACGCAGGCGCGGCGGAACCAGGAAACGGCCACTGCCGTCGAGTTCCAGATCCACCGCATTGCCGATCAGCAAGCGCTGCAGGCGGCGAGTCTCCTCACGTAGCGAGGGCAACTGCCGCAGCTTGCTTTCGATGATTTCCCATTCCGGGAGTGGATAGACGCAAAGGCAGGGGTCGACGGCATCGATCGTCACGATGAGCTGGCCGGCACAACGCTCCAGCAGCTCGTCACGATACCGGCTCGGCATCGCGGCGCGCCCCTTGGCGTCGAGACTGATGGCGTTCGCTCCCCGGAACAATTTCGCGTCCTCTAATAGGCTGTCCTTGCCATTAAATCCCACTTCACCCCACTTCGTACCACCGGCCGCCACTATATTGAGGAGGGCCGCTTTCAGTCAAGGTAAGCGAGGGGGTAGCCAGGCCGCGTGGGACGGGGATTTCGAGCAAATTGCACGAGTTCACGGCCAGGACGAACGACATCGATTTCCGACAAACGGAAATGAAGTCAATTGATTGGCTCAATTGATTAAAGTGATGTCTTAAGAAGAGGTCTCAGACCCCAGGCGCAGAGGCCCAGGAGGGAGGGGGTGCGAGAGCCGACCTGTAAGCCGGGTTCTGTCGAGGACAGTCATTCCTCTGGGACAACCATCGCTGATTGCCTCTAGCGACCTACCCGAATCCAGCGCGGGCCACGCCTATGGATTCCTATTTGGTCTTGCTCCAGGTGGGGTTTACCTAGCCACGAACTGTTGCCAGCCGTGCGGTGCGCTCTTACCGCACCTTTTCACCCTTACCGGCGCTTGCGCGCTTAGGCGGTTATTTTCTGTGGCACTTTCCGTAGGCTCACGCCTCCCAGGCGTTACCTGGCACCTCGCCCTATGGAGCCCGGACTTTCCTCCCTCGCAACCCTTGCGGATCACGACAGCGACTGCCCGGTCGGCTCTCGCGGCGCAAGGGTATAGAGACTGGGGGCGGATAACAAGGAAAGATGCCCACTAATTCACCCTCACTCAGCCCGGCTCGCCCTTGCGCTCCAGGGCCAGCTGATAGAGCTGGTTCTTGCGCGCGCCGGTGATCTGGGCGGCCAGGGCCGCGGCGCGCTTGATCGGCAGCTCGGCCGACAGCAGATCGAGGATGCGCAGGGTCTCGGCATCGACCTCCGCGTCCTCCGGCGCCGCCCAGCCACCCACCAGCAGCACGCACTCGCCGCGCTGCTGATCCAGATCCGCGCGAATCCAGGCCAACAGCTCGCCGGCGGGCAGCCCGCGCAGGGTCTCGAAGGTCTTGGTCAATTCGCGACCGAGGACGATGTGTCGCTCAGGCCCGAAGGTGCTCACCATGTCGGCCACGCAATCCTCGAGCCGGTGGGGCGCCTCGTAGAAGATGAGCGTGCGCGGGTCTTCGCGCAGCGCCGCCAGGCGTCCCTGCCGGCCTACCGCCTTGGCCGGCAGGAAGCCTTCGAAGCTGAAGCGATCCGAAGGCAGACCGGCCGCCGACAGCGCCGCGACCAGGGCGCAGGCGCCGGGAATCGGCGAGACCCGGACGCCCTGGGCGCGCGCCGCCCGCACCAGGTGAAAGCCCGGATCGGAAATCAGCGGCGTGCCCGCATCGGAGATCAGGGCGACGTCTTCCCCCGCCAGCAGCCGAGTGATGAAGCGACCGCCGGCATCGCGTTCGTTGTGGTCGTGACAGGCCGCGAGCGGCGTCTCGATGCCGAAATGGCGCAGCAGGCGCGCCGAATGACGGGTGTCTTCGGCGGCGATCAGGGCCACTTCGCGCAGGACCTTGAGCGCGCGGGCGGTGATGTCGTCCAGGTTGCCGATGGGCGTGGCAACCACATAAAGAGTACCCGGCGAAAGCATGATGAAACCTGACGGACTGGAAATAGCCCAACAGTGTACGCCGCTCTCGCCCTCGGCGTTCGCAGCGCTTGGGTGCTGTGAGACAATCGCCCCCTTTCCAGACTTTTGCTCAGGAACCACAGCATGAAGTTCCGCCTGCGTCCGCTGCTCTGCGCCACCGCCTTCGCCCTGCTCGCCGCCTGCAGCAGCTCGCCCGTCAACAACGCCCTCGGCGACCTGCCCCAGCCCACCCAGGCCAGCATCGAGCAGCTGCTGAATCAGGCCGGCTCCAGTCAGTCCGAGCAGGCCAATCTGCTGCGCCTGGCCGCCGCCGACAAGGCCTATGCCCAGCAGAATTCTCGCGAAGCGCGGCAGATCCTGGGCTCCATCAATCTCGAAGGCCTCAAGCCGGCCCAGCAGATGTTCGCCCAGACCCTGCTGGCCCAGCTCGACCTGCTCGACAAGCAGCCGGCCCAGGCGCTCAAGCGCTTCGACCACCCGAGCTTCGCCCAACTGGGCGAACTGCCGGCCCAGCAGCAGATCCGCAGCGGCCTGACCAAGGCCGCGGCCCAGGCCGCCAACGGCCAGCCGCTCGCCGCCGCCCAGGAACGCATCTTCCTCGGTCCGCTGCTGGACGGCGATGCCGCCCATGACAACCGCGAGCAGATCTGGCAGCTGGTGACCAGCCTGCCGGACGCGCAGTTGCGCCAGAGCGTGAAGGACGCCGACCTCAATGGCTGGCTGGCGCTGGCCGCCATCACCCGCGGCAACCTGGCGCTCGATCAGCAGCTCGCCGCCATAGAGGAATGGCAGAAGCAGAACCCCGGCCATCCTGCCGCGCGCAATCTGCCCGATGACCTGGAGCGCCTGAAGACCCTGGCGCGGGAACCGCTCAATCGCGTCGCCCTGCTGCTGCCGCTGCAGGGCCAGCTCGCCGGCGTCTCGCGCGCGCTGCAGGACGGCTTCATGGCCGCCCGCTACGAAGCCCTGGCCGCCGGCCAGAGCGCCCCGGCCGTGACCGTCTACGACAGCACCCAGATGGGCTCGCTGGACGCCTTCTACCGCCAGGCCCAGGCCGCCGGCATCCAGCTGGTGGTCGGCCCGCTGGAGAAGAACTTCGTCAAGCAGCTGGGCGATCGCCCGCAGCTGCCGATCAATACCCTGGCGCTGAACTACGGCGACAGCCAGGGCGCCCAGCCGCCGCAACTCTTCCAGTTCGGCCTGGCCGCCGAGGACGAGGCCCGCGAGGCCGCGCGCCGGGCCTGGGCCGACGGCAAGCGCAGTGCCGGCGCCATGGTGCCCCAGGGTGACTGGGGCGCTCGCGTGCTGGCCGCCTTCCAGAACGAGTGGCAGCAACTGGGCGGGCGCCTGGTCGCCGCCGAGCGCATCGGCCAACCGGTCGAGATCGCCAATCGCATCACCAGCCTGTTGCAGATGCGCCAGGGCATGGACTTCATCTTCCTCGCCTCGACCCCGGCCCAGGCCCGTCAGATCAAGCCGATCCTGGTCTACCAGAACGCCCGCGACCTGCCGGTGTACGCTACCTCCAACCTTAACAGCGGCGTCAACGAACCCGGCGCCAACCAGGATCTCAACGGCATCCTGTTCTGCGAAACCCCCTGGCTGCTGGACCCGAGCAATCCGCTGCGCGCCAAGATCACCGCCCAGTGGCCGCAGGCCGGCACCAGCATCGGTCGGCTCTATGCCATGGGCGCCGATGCGTACCTGCTGGCGCTGCACCTGCAGCAGCTCAAGGCCCTGCCCAACTCCGAGCTGCCCGGCCTGTCCGGCAACCTGAGCGTGGCGCCCGACCAGCGCGTGGTGCGTCACCTGCCCTGGGCGGAATTCCGCAACGGCGTGGTCCAGCCGCTGCCGGCCAACAATGCACCGCTGCCCACCACCAGCGTGCCGGCCTCGCTCAGCACCCCGTGAAGCAGGCGCCGCATCTCCAGCGCGGCAGGCAAGCCGAGGATCGCGCCCTGCAGTTCCTGCAGACGCGCGGCCTGCGGCTGATCGCCCGCAACTGGCGCTGGCAGGGTGGCGAGCTCGATCTGGTCATGCTCGACGGCGATACAGTAGTATTCGTCGAGGTACGCGCCCGCAGGCACACCGCCTGGGGCGGCGCCGCGGAAAGCATAGATGCCCGCAAGCGGCAGCGACTGGTCAACAGCGCCGCCCTCTTTCTGCAATCCGAAGCGCGCTGGGCCAAGCGGCCCTGTCGTTTCGACGTGATCGCGATCGGCCCCGGGGCCGACGCATCCCCTCAGGCACTCGAATGGATCAATCAGGCCTTCGACGCCTGAGGCCCTCCACAGCACAGGTCAAAGATATCGCGATGGACACCCACGCCCGCATCCAGAAGCTCTTCCGGGACAGCATCGAAACCAAGCGTCAGGCCATGGAAGTCCTGATTCCGCATATCGATCTGGCCAGCCAGGTCATGGTTGCGGCCCTGCTCAACGAAGGCAAGATCCTCACCTGCGGCAATGGCGGCTCCGCCGGCGATGCCCAGCACTTCTCTTCGGAGCTGCTGAATCGCTTCGAGCGCGAGCGCCCCAGCCTGCCGGCCCTGGCCTTGACCACCGACACCTCGACGCTGACCTCCATCGCCAACGACTACAGCTACAACGAGGTGTTCTCCAAGCAGATCCGCGCCCTGGGTCAGCCCGGCGACATCCTCCTGGCGATCTCCACCAGCGGCAATTCGGCCAACGTGATCCAGGCGATCCAGGCTGCCCACGACCGCGAGATGACCGTGGTCGCCCTCACCGGCCGCGACGGCGGCGGCATGGCCTCCCTGCTGCTGCCCGAAGACGTCGAGATTCGCGTGCCTGCCAAGGTCACCGCCCGCATCCAGGAAGTGCACCTGCTGGTGATCCACTGCCTGTGCGACCAGATCGATCAGCAACTGTTTGGAAGCGAAGAATGAAGAAGGCTCCCCTGCTCGCCATCCTGGCGCTGTCCTTTGCGGTCGCCGGCTGTAGCAACGTGGTCACCGCCAGCCGCGACAAGCCCATCGACGACAACCGCGGCACCCGCACCCTGGGCAGCACCGTGGACGATGCCCTGATCGAGACCAAGGCCTCGGTCAACATCTCCAAGGCCAATGCCGATCTGGCCAGCTCGCACATCGTGGTGGTGAGCTACAACGGCGTGGTGCTGATCGCCGGGCAGACGCCGCGCGCCGATCTCAAGGCCCAGGCCGAACAGGCCGTGCGCAGCGTGCAGCGGGTCAAGACGGTGCACAACGAACTGCAGGTCACCGGCAACTCCTCGCTGCTGGCGCGCAGCAACGATTCCTGGTTGACCACCCGCATCAAGACCCAGATGTTCGCCGATGAAGACATCCCCGGTTCGCGCATCAAGGTGGTCACGGAGAACGGCATCGTCTACCTCCTGGGCCTGGTGACCCAGCAGGAAGGCGCCCATGCCGTGCAACTGATCCAGAGCGTCTCGGGCGTACAGCGCATCGTCAAGCTGTTCGAATACATCAACTGATCCGTATTCGCCGCCCACTAAAAAGCCCCGCTGATGCGGGGCTTTTTAGTGGGCGGCGTGTCTTAGGCAGCCTGCCACTCGCTTTCGGCCTCGTCGCGGGTCTTGGCCAGGCGTACCTGACTGCCATCCACCGACTGGACCCAGCTCAGCGGAATGTAGTGATGCTTGCCATCGGCATCCTGATCGCGCTTGGTCAGCTTGATGCGATCGGCGCCTTCCATATGGTCGACGGTGCCCACGTGCTGGCCGTCCGAACCGACAACTTCCGCATGCTCTTTGATCTGGGTTGCATCTACCATGGTGGTTCTCCGGCAGGTTAAGAATTAAGAGGCGGCTCTCTGAGTGCCTGCAGGATAGGAGATGCAAGACGCCGTCTGGGTTCGGCCCGTGCCGACGAAAGGCTGGCATGGTGGTCAGAGGGCCGAGACCTGTGAAGAGGATCCAACGATGAGCGACGAGCCGAGCAAGCTGACCCGCTCCAAGGAGCGCTGGGCCCAGGAGGGACGCTTCCTCACCGGCCAGGGCGCGCGTGCGGAAAGCGAGCGTCTGCCACCTGGCCAGCACCGCGTCAGCAACTGGCCGGTCCTGGACCTGGGCATACGCCCGGAGGTCAGCCGGGAGCGCTGGCAACTGGCGGTGACCGGCGCGGTCCGCAAGACGCTGCGCTGGAACTGGGAAACCTTCGTCGCGCGGGCGACTACCGAGACGGTCAGCGACATGCATTGCGTCACCACCTGGTCACGCTATGACAATCGCTGGATCGGTCTGCCGATAGCTGAATTGCTCGACGAGGTGCAGCCGCGGGACGAGGCGACCCATGTGCTCCTGCACAGCCATGACGGTTACATCACCAATCTGCCGCTGGCCGATTTCGCCGCGCCGGGCGCCATGCTGGTGCACAGCTGGGAAGGCCAGCCGCTGACGGCCGAACACGGCGGGCCGGTACGGGCCCTGATCCCGCATCTCTATCTGTGGAAAAGCGCCAAATGGCTCAGGCGCATCGACTTCCGGGTCGGCGACACGCCTGGCTTCTGGGAAATGCGCGGCTATCACGACCGCGGCGATCCCTGGCAGGAACAGCGCTATTCCGAGGACGCCTGAAGGCGCCTCAGTGCGCCGCCGGGGCCAGTTGCAGCTCTACCGGATCGCCGGGATTGAGGCTGCGGATACGGAATTCGTCGCGGCTGAGGCTGAGGATTTCCGTGGGATAGGTGATGCCTTCCTCGATCATGTTCAGGCCCTTCTCGGTGCGCGTCCAGCGGCCCAGGGAGGGCTGGCTGCTCGGCGAGGCCATCACCAGGGTGCCGTCGCTGAGGAAGACGTAGAGCATCCCCGGCTCGATGCTGTTGCTGGTCTTGATCTGCCAGACCTTGTTGACGAAGCCTTCCTGGGCACTGCCCTGCTTGTCGCGTCCGCCCTGACCGTAGCCGATCACTCCGGCCACGATACAGAGCGCGCCTATCACCAGCACCACCACGCGCCAGTAACGACGCGCCTTGTCTTGCAAACTCATGTCACTCCTTGGGTGTTCTTGAGGCTGGCCAGGTAGGTGCCCAACGGGGGGCGCTCCTGGAAATAGCCATGCAGACCGGCAAAGATCGAATCGGCCAGCTGCTTCTGGTGACGACTGTCGAGCAGGCGTCGGCAGTCGCGATCATTGGAAATGAAGCCCGTCTCGACCAGGATCGAGGGGATATCCGGCGATTTGAGCACAGCGAAGCCCGCCTGCTCCACTCGTTTCTGGTGCAGGTTGGTGATGCTCGACAATTGCCCCAGCACCTTGTGGCCCAGGTCCAGGCTCGACGAGATGGTGGCGTTCATCGACATATCCAGCAGCACGCCGGCGAGCATGGGATCGCGTCCCTTGAGAATCTCGTTGGCGCCGATCAGGTCGACGTTGTTCTCGCTGTCGGCCAGGAAGCGCGCCGTGGTGGAAGTCGCTCCCCCCTCGGACAGGGCATAGACCGAGGCGCCGTAGGCGGTGCGCCGCGGCGCGGCATCGGCATGCACCGAGACGAACATGTCGGCGTTATAGCTGCGCGCGACCTCGACGCGCTTGCGCAGCGGCACGAAGAAGTCGTCGTTGCGCACCAGCTTGGCCTTGAAGCCCTTCTGCAGGTTGATGCGACGCGCCAGATTCTGCGCCACGATCAGGGCGATGTCCTTTTCCCGATCGCCCCGGGCGCTCAGCGCACCCGGGTCCTTGCCGCCGTGACCGGCATCGACCACCACCATGATGTCGCGCCCCGTGGCCAGGCCCTTGCCGCGCTTGAGCTCCAGTGGCGGCTCGGCGTCGGCCGGCTTGCGGGCAGCCACTACCGGCGCTCCGGCGCGCTTGAGATCGAGCACCAGACGATTGGCCGCGCCCTCGCCCGGACCGAGGATGAAGCTTTCCACCTCTACCGGATGGGCCAGTTCCAGCACTACCCGGGTGTCCTGGGCGCCATAGTGAGCGCTGCGCACGGCGCGCACCGCCGACCCCTGCAGGGCGAGGTGGTTGAGCACCGCGGGGGCCTGGGTATCGGCGAGATCGAGAATGATGCGATCCGGCGCGACCAGGGTGAAGGTCTTGTAGCGCACCGGTCCGGTGAGCTCGAAGACCAGGCGGAGCTTGTCGGCATCCTGCCAGGCCCGGGCACCCTTGAGTTGCTGCCGGGCGGCAAACGCCGGCAACCCGACGGGCAAGGTCATGCCAGCCAGGATCAGATTGAGCAGACGACGGCGATTCATGAGGTCCTCGCAAGAAACGAGAAACGGCTGGGAAGTTACAACATAACGCTAAAGATCGCCTGCCGCCTGGTCCCTGTCAACTGCCATTCGGACAAAATAATCCTTAGAAAACCGGGGCATAGCGTTCGTTTGCAGAATCAGCTTTAGATACAGTGACTTGCCGAGGCCAGCAGCCGGTCCGTCAAAGTGGCAAACCGCGAGAAGTGCGACGGAGAGCGAATTTATCGGCGCCGCCATCGTCGAAGTGTCAGGCACTTCCGCCTTTGAAGGGATCACACCATGAACAAGAAGATTGCTGTCGCGACCGCGCTGCTGGCTGGCACCGTACTGGCGGGCTGCTCCTCGGTGAAGAACACCGCCGACTACACCGTGGGCCGCGTCGAATTTCGCGAGCAACCGCTGGTGAAGCAGGTGGACAAGGGCATGAGCAAGGCTGACGTGCTGCGCCTCGGTGGCACCCCGTCGAGCACCTATACCCGCAAATTCCGTCCCGGCACCTGCAACAACTATGTGCTCAACAAGGATGGCAAGGAGCAGGTCTATTCGATCGGCTTCGACAGCATGAACCGCGTCGACAGCAAGGACTTCGAAACCTGCGAAAGCGCCGACCGCGCCTGAGCCGGGAGCTGACCGGCCGGCCAGGCCGGGTGTCCTGAAGGACGCTGGCGGCGTCTGATGGACAGGATGGGCGAGCGGCAGCACCATGGGCCCTCGCCATTCCCGATCGCTGCGCCAACCTCCTGCACTGTGGATCGACGCAGGCGCGGCCAGCGCCGCCAGGTTCTACCCATCGTTCCAAGGAATTCAGGCATGTCCAGACGTCACCTCATACTCACAGCTGCCGTGCTTTCCCTGACTGGCTGCGGTGGCTATGACTACAGTTGCGATGCGGCCAAGACCGCCGAGCTGGTCCGTCAGCAATACGCCCAGACCATCAACGAGATCTATGCGGACGACATCGCCGCCGGCCAGCCCGCGCTGGAAGCCGGCCAGGTCTCGCTGGTCGACATCAAGACCCAGGAAGAACCCTCGGACAGCGGCGAAGCGGGCTTCTATACCTGCAACGCGACCGTCGAGGCCACCTGGCCCAAGGCCGCCCTCGAGCGCCTGGCTCCGGCCGCCGCCCAGCTGGCCAGCGTCGGTGCCATCCTCGAGAACGGCCACCTGCGCCATGCGCTGAGCTACGAGTCCTCGCTGGAAGGCAGCGACAAGCAGCGCGTCGACATCACCCTGCCCGAAGCCGTGGACCTGAGTCTCAAGACCCTGGCCGGCCAGGAGCCCATGGACGAATACCTGGAAGACGCTCCCGACGGCGAACAGGAAGCGCCCTAGGCCTTGCCTGAAAAGTGCCTGCGCTCGGTCATGCGGCGTTAAAAATCCGCTGGGTCGCCAGTCCGATCGGAATGCTCATTTGCCCTTCGTGAAATCGAGCGCGAGTCCGATCCGCTTCCTCACGGATTTTTGCCTTGCCTGACCATCGCTCGGCGACTTTCAGACAAGTCCTACCCCTTGGACGCCGGCCTGCTGTGCAGTGCTGGCGCCCGGGTGTATGATCCGAATTCCCCTCCGCCAGCATCCTCCGGCGGGTTCGTGAGCCCTGGCAGCCCCTGTGGAGATCCCGCATGGCGTGGCCGCCCTCCGGCTCGGCAACCGTCACTCCGCGTTTGCACCGTGCCTCGTCTGCGCTCACGATGACCAGAACCGTGATCTAGAAAGCCGCCTCGGAGAGACGCTTCATGCCTGACTATCGCTCGAAAACCTCCACCCAGGGCCGCAACATGGCTGGCGCCCGGGCGCTCTGGCGCGCCACCGGGATGAAGGACGAAGACTTCAAGAAGCCCATCATCGCCATCGCCAACTCCTTTACCCAGTTCGTGCCGGGCCATGTCCACCTCAAGGACCTCGGCCAGCTGGTCGCCCGGGAAATCGAGAAGGCCGGCGGCGTGGCCAAGGAATTCAACACCATCGCCGTGGACGACGGCATCGCCATGGGCCACGACGGCATGCTCTATTCGCTGCCGAGTCGCGAGATCATCGCCGACGCCGTGGAATACATGGTCAATGCCCACTGCGCCGATGCCCTGGTGTGCATTTCCAACTGCGACAAGATCACCCCCGGCATGCTGATGGCCGCCCTGCGCCTGAACATCCCGGTGGTGTTCGTCTCCGGCGGCCCCATGGAAGCCGGCAAGACCAAGCTGGCCAGCCATGGTCTGGACCTGGTGGACGCCATGGTCATCGCCGCTGACAGCTCGGCCAGCGACGAGAAGGTCGCCGAATACGAACGCAGCGCCTGCCCCACCTGTGGCAGCTGCTCGGGCATGTTCACCGCCAACTCCATGAACTGCCTGGTCGAGGCCCTCGGCCTGGCCCTGCCCGGCAACGGCTCCACCCTGGCCACCCACGCCGACCGCAAGGAGCTGTTCCTGCAGGCTGGGCGCACCATCGTCGAGCTGTGCCGTCGCTACTATCAGGAAAACGACGAGTCGGCGCTGCCGCGCAACATCGCCTGCCATGCGGCCTTCGAAAACGCCATGACCCTGGACATCGCCATGGGCGGCTCGACCAACACCATCCTGCACCTGCTGGCCGCCGCCCAGGAAGCCGAGATGGACTTCGATCTGCGCGACATCGATGCCCTGTCACGTAAGGTGCCGCAGCTGTGCAAGGTGGCGCCGAACATCCAGAAGTACCACATGGAAGACGTGCACCGCGCCGGGGGCATCTTCAGCATCCTCGGCGAACTGGCCCGCGGCGGTCTCCTGCATGCCGACCTGCCCACCGTGCACAGCCGGACCCTGGGCGAAGCCATCGAGCGGTGGGATATCACCCTGACCCAGGACGAGGCGGTGAAGACCTTCTTCCGCGCCGGTCCCGCCGGCATCCCGACCCAGGAAGCCTTCAGCCAGGCGACTCGCTATGACACCCTGGACGACGACCGTGCCGAGGGCTGCATCCGCAGTGTCGCGCATGCCTATTCCCAGGAAGGTGGTCTGGCCGTGCTCTACGGCAACATCGCCCTGGACGGCTGCGTGGTGAAGACCGCCGGCGTGGATGAATCCATCCATGTGTTCGAGGGCAATGCCAAAGTCTTCGAAAGCCAGGACGCGGCGGTGCGCGGCATCCTCGCCGACGAGGTCAAGGCCGGCGATATCGTCATCATCCGCTACGAAGGGCCCAAGGGTGGTCCGGGCATGCAGGAGATGCTCTACCCCACCAGCTACCTGAAATCCAAGGGCCTGGGCAAGCAGTGCGCCCTGCTCACCGACGGTCGCTTCTCCGGCGGCACCTCGGGCCTGTCCATCGGCCATGCCTCGCCGGAAGCCGCGGCGGGCGGTGCCATCGGCCTGGTGCGCGATGGCGACAAGGTGCTGATCGACATTCCCCAGCGCAGCATCAACCTGCTGGTGAGTGACGAAGAGCTGTCCCACCGCCGCATCGAGCAGGACAAGCTGGGCTGGAAGCCGGCACAACCCCGTGCCCGCCGCGTGACCACCGCGCTCAAGGCCTATGCCCTGCTGGCCACCAGTGCCGACAAGGGCGGCGTGCGCGACAAGGCCCTGCTGGGCTGATTCTCAGGCTCCGGGGGACGGTATCCGCCGTCCCCCGGATGCTCCGCCCCACCTTCCCGCCGGCTTTCTCCGCTCTATCTCGCCCTTCCGCTCGCCTCCTTTCCTCTTTGCCGCGCCTGGCCCTTCTGCAGCAGGAAAAGCCCTCGCCATGACCCCATTCCAGAGGGGTTCCACAGTTGCTTGGCTTGCTATTTTTGCAGAAGCACAACCTGTGATTCAGCTCACATCACGCTGTAATCGAGCCGCTAGGCCGTTGAGTGATCAAAGGCTACCCTCCGTCTGCCGCTGAATTGATTCAGCGATAGCTTTGTAGTCAGGTTGGTTTCCAATGGTCACACCTATACCGATCTTCCGCTCGAGCACGGCGGATCAGGTGCTGGCCAGGCACTGAGTTACACAACAACAATAAAACAGGGAACATAAATGAATAAGAAAAAGGCTATGCCCTTGGCCAGGGTTTCGGTCGCGTCCTTGATGAGCACTCTTCTCCTGATTCCTGCGGCGCACGCCCTGGAAACCACCGGTTACTTCCGTACCGGTCTCGGTGACTCCTCCGGTTCGGACTCCATGCGCTGCTTCAAGCTGCAGGGCGCGCAGTCCAAATATCGCCTGGGCAACGAGTGCGAGCAGTACGGCGAACTGGCGCTGAAGCAGAACGTCTTCAATCTCGACGACGGCTCGGCAATCGGCGTCTACGGCATGGGCAGCTTCTTCAACAAATACGATCGCACCCCGACCTTCAATGGCGACAACGGCGCGATTCGTGCGGTCCAGGCCTACGCCTACTGGAACAACATCGCCGCGCTGAACGGCGGTAACCTCTGGGCCGGTCGGCGTTACTACAAGCGTAACGACATCCACATCTCCGACTTCTTCTACTGGAACCAGAGCGCCACCGGCGGCGGTATCGAGGACGTCAATATTGGCGGCCTGAAGTACAGCCTGGCCTTCTCGCGCAAGGACAACCAGAACCAGAAGGATTTCCAGAACCGCATCGACTTCAACGTCGCCGGCTTCAACACCAACCCCAATGGTTCGCTGGAAATCGGTGTCAGCTATCTGGACAAGCCCACCAATCAGCCCAACGCCAACAGTGGTGTAGCCGTGACGCTGCAGCACAAGCAGGCCAACTTCATGGGCTGGGGCGGCGTGAACACCTTTGCCGTGCAGCGCGGCCAGGGTCCGGGCACCGCCCTGGGCAGCACCGGCGATCCGACCCTGAGCAGCGCCGACGTCTCCTATCGCGTCGTCGACTTCTTCGACTGGCAGATCAGTCGCTACTGGGGTGGCCAGATCGCCGCGGTCTACCAAAAGGACGAGCGTCCGAATGGCAACGACCTGCGCTGGACCTCGCTGGGCGGGCGTCTGGTGTACGGCATCACCGACCAGTTCAAGTTCTCCACCGAACTGGGCCATGACCAGGTGCAGGCTCCCG
Source organism: Pseudomonas sp. PS02302 (assembly GCF_029959585.1). Taxonomy (NCBI): domain Bacteria; kingdom Pseudomonadati; phylum Pseudomonadota; class Gammaproteobacteria; order Pseudomonadales; family Pseudomonadaceae; genus Pseudomonas; species Pseudomonas sp. PS02302. The sequence goes on along the minus strand of NZ_JASCON010000014.1, from coordinate 308 downwards.
GCGGCACTCGCAAGCTGACCAAGCTGACCCTGGCACCGACCTGGTCGCCCAAGGGTCCGGAATTCAAGTCGCGTCCCGAATTCCGCCTGTTCTACACCTATGCCGCCTGGAACCGGGCAGCCCAGCAGGCAGCCGATGAATTCGACGCCGGCTCCGCGCTGTCGAGCACCGGCAGCTTCGGCAACGATCTGCACGGATCCAACGTCGGCTTCCAGATCGAGCAGTGGTGGTAACAGCTCTACCGCGCCCCGCGGTGTGCCCGGGGGGGGGCGGGCGCCGCCCCCCCCCCGCCCACCAAATAAAAAACC
>NZ_JASCON010000149.1:0-3728 GCF_029959585.1 Pseudomonas sp. PS02302 | reverse complement strand
TCATGCGGCACACGTCGAGAATCTGGAAACGCCCCTGCTTGGATTTCTTGATCGGCTTCTGGCCGGTCAGCATCAGCATCGGCATGCCGCCCAGGTAGGCGTAGGCGCCGGCGGTGACCAGGTTGGTGGCGCCTGGACCGAGGGTGGAAAGGCAGACACCGGTCTTGCCGGTGAAGCGGCCGTAGGTGGCGGCCATGAAGCCGGCGGACTGCTCGTGACGAGTCAGGATCAGCTTGATCTGCGAGGAGCGCCGCAGGGATTCCAGCAGGTCCAGGTTCTCTTCGCCGGGAATGCCGAAGATGTATTCCACACCCTCGTTTTCCAAGCAGCGAACGACCAGATCGGAGGCCTTCATCATGAGTGTTGTGTTCCTTTGAAGAAGCGATGCGTGAGGGTTAGGAGCGATACAAAAGGCGTCGTATGGCAATTCCGTCCAGGCGACGCCGAGACTTCAGTCCGGTTCTTTCAAATTCGAAAGCGTGCTACCTGGGTCTGTAGGTTGTGGCTGAGCGTTATCATCCGGGTGCTGGACTGGGCGGTGTCTTCGCTGATCCCCACGGTTTCTTCGGCGATGCCACGTACGTTGACGATGCTGCGGTTGATCTCTTCGGCGACCGAGCTTTGCTCCTCGGCGGCGGTGGCGATCTGTAGGTTCATGTTCTGGATGCTGGAGACCGCCTGGGTAATCAGCGAAAGCGCGACTCCTGCGTCCTTGCCCAGGGTCAAGGTGCGTTCGGTGAGCTCGCCGCTGTCTTCTATAAGAGCGGTGGTTTGTCGTACTTCCTGTTGCAGTTCCTTGATGAGCGCTTCGATCTCTTCGGTGGATTGCTGGGTGCGCTTGGCCAGGCTGCGAACCTCATCGGCCACCACGGCGAAGCCGCGGCCCGCCTCACCGGCGCGGGCCGCTTCGATGGCGGCATTGAGCGCGAGCAGATTGGTCTGCTGAGCGACCGACTTGATCACGTCGAGCACGGTACCGATCTGATTGCTCGCACCGCGCAGGCGCTGCATGGCTTCGGTGGAGGTGGCCATCTGCCTGGCGAGCAGATCCATTTCGGTGATCGCCTGGTTGACCTTGCGATCCCCCTCGCGCGCTTGTTCATCGGCGCTGCGTGCGGCGGCGGAGGCCTGAGCCGCATTGGCCGCGACCTCATGCACCGTGGCAGCCATCTCGTTCATGGCGGTGGCCACCTGGTCGGTTTCGTTACGCTGCTGCAGGATGCCCTGATTGGCGGAGTCGGTGACTTGAGAAAGCTGTTGGGCCACCGTCACCATCTGAGTCGCCCCATTGCCGATATGGCCGATCAGGGCACGCAGGCTGTCCACCATCGTTTGGGTACTGCGTTGCAGCTGACCCAGTTCATCCAGGCGGCGGGTGTCGATCTGCATGGTCAAGTCGCCCTCAGCAATGCGCGTGGAGGTTTCCAGCACCTCGCGCAAAGGGCGTACGACCTGCCGCGTCATGGTCCAGGCGGCCAGTAGGGCGATAATCAGCGCCGCGATCAGCCCGCCCAGCAACTGCAGCTTGGACTGCTGTTCTTCTTGAGCGCGTTCCGCTACCTGGCGTTGATAGATCCGCTGGCTGGCTTCGCGCATCAGGGCGCTCTGTTCAGTCATTTCGGTGGTCGCCGCCTGGGTGGCGGAAAGCGCTTTGGCGAAGGTTTCCAGTGCTTTTTGATACTGGGTGAAAGACTGTTCGGCTTCGATCAGGGAGCGGCGTTGATCCTCAGGCGTCGCACGCACCAATTCGTTGAGGGAGGTTGCCACTTTGTTCAGAGCCGTGGTTGCCGCGTTACGTGAATCATCCGTCTGTTGAAAGATATAACCGCGGACCAAATAGCGGATATGTAGCAGCTGCTGATACAGGGTGCTGACTTTCTGCAGACTCTGTAGGTCGTTGGTGTTGGGGTTGCTAGAAAGTTGTCGGTAGAGTTGGCTTTGTAACTCGTTGAATGCTTCCAAGGTCTTGTTGGCAGAACTCACCAATACACTACGTGTCGCATCCCGCTGCTTTTGGGTATCCACTACCTTGGTATAGGCGGTGGCATAACGCTGTATGGTCTCGCGCATTGCCAAGAGTTCGTCCCGCTGCTGATTCGAGAGCAGCTGGGCATTGGCGTCGATCTGGCGATCAAGATCACTGATTTCCTTGGATAGGCGCTCGGCATCGACCTGCTCGCCCTTGGCGGTGAATTTCTCGAGATAGATTTGCGCGCTGAGCAGAGTCTTCTCCATGGCGTTGACTCTATAGAGATTGTCGCCACTGGCTATCATTCTGTTGGTGGAGTGGTTTCCAATGGCAGCTATAAATATCGTCAGGGCGACGATGATGCCAAAGCTTATCCCCATTTTTTTGCTGATGGATAAGTTTGATATTGCGTTGTTGATATTCATTTTTATTATCCGGGGCGTAAGAGCGTCATCTTGGTGAGTGGGTCGAAATGCAACGCCTAATACTGTGTATCGATCTCGCAGCGCAACTCTACTAACGGATTGGCGTTTGCAAAAAAGGTGGCTTTGGGCCGCTGGATTCCTACGTTGCCAGGCAGCCCGCACCCAGGGACGAGCGGTTACTCGTGGACGATGCGCGAGTGATCGCGGGTATCTTTCATGAAGACGTAGACCAGCAACGAGCAGGCGATGCAGCCGGTCACGTACCAGTAGTAGCCGCTCTCCATGCCGATGCTCTTGAACCACAGCGCCAGGTATTCGGCGGTGCCGCCGAAGATGGACACGGTCAGGGCATAGGGCAGGCCGACGCCCAGGGCGCGGATCTCGGTGGGGAACAGCTCGGCCTTCACCACGGCGTTGATCGAGGTGTAGAAGCTGACGATCACCAGCGCCACCATGATCAAACCGAAGGCGCCCCACCAGGAGGTGACGCTACCCAGGGCGGTCAGGATCGGATAGGTGAACAGGGTGCCGAGCACGCCGAAGGCGATCAGCACCGGGCGCCGGCCGACACGATCGGAGAGGGCGCCGACGACGGGCTGCAGCAGCATGAACAGGAACAGCGTCGCCGCCGAGATGGAGGTAGCGTCGGTCTTGCTCATGCCCACCGAGTTGACCAGGTACTTCTGCATGTAGGTGGTGTAGGTGTAGAAGGCCAGGGTGCCACCCATGGTCAGGCCGACCACGGTCAAGAACTCCTTGGGATGGCGCGCCAGGGTGCGCATCAGGGATTCCTTGGGCTTCTCGGCCTTCTTGAAGGAGCTGGTCTCTTCCATGCCGCGGCGCAGGTAGAGCGCGGTCACGGCGCAGGCGGCGCCGATCAGGAAGGGAATGCGCCAGCCCCAGCTTTCCAGCTGTTCGACGGTCAGGGTCTGTTGCAGCACGATCAGGGTGGCCAGCGCCAGCAGCTGGCCGGAGATCAGGGTGACGTACTGGAAGCTGGAGTAGAAGCCACGGCTTTCCTTGGTCGCCATCTCGCTCAGGTAGGTGGCGGAGGTGCCGTATTCACCGCCGACCGAGAGGCCCTGCAGTAGCCGCGCCAGCACCAGCATGATGGGGGCGGCGACACCGATGGTGGTGTAGCTGGGGGTGAGGGCGATGATCAGCGAGCCGGCGCACATCATGATCACCGAGATCATCAGCGCGGACTTGCGGCCGGCCTTGTCGGCATAGAGGCCCATCAGCCAGCCGCCGATGGGGCGCATGAGAAAGCCCACGGCAAAGATGGCGGCGACGTTGAGCAGCTGGGCGGTCTGGTCGCCCTTGGGAAAGAAGGC
>NZ_JASCON010000148.1:0-3839 GCF_029959585.1 Pseudomonas sp. PS02302 | reverse complement strand
CCCGGGCCCGCCCCCCGCGGGGGGCCCGCGCCCGGGCACACAGTCCGCGCCCCCGGGGGCGCGTGGCCGGGACGCCTCGCCGAGGAGGCGCCCACGGGCCTTACAGCGGATTGGCGTTGAGCTGCTCGGTGTAGCGCCGCGTCATGAAGATCGCGAACAGCAGGCCAGCCACCGCCAGGCTGCCACCCACCAGGCCGATGTAGGGCATGCCGACATGGGTCCCCACCACGCTGCCCAGCAGGGCGCCACCGCCGATGCCGACGTTGTAGATGCCGGAGAACAGCGCCATGGCGACGTCGGTGGCGTCCTTGGCCAGGGCCAGCACCTTGGATTGCAGCGCCAGGCCGAAACTCATGATGGCGATGCCCCAGACCACGCTCAGCCCTTCCAGCATGAAGCTTTTCCAGGCGAAGGGCAGCAGCAACAGCAGCGACAGGGCGATGCCGGCGATGGCCGCGACCAGGAAGCCATTGGGAAATCTCAGGCTGTAGCGGCTGAACAGCAGCGAACCTATGACCCCGGAGCCGCCGAACAGCAGCAGCAAGGCGGTGATCTGCATGCCGCCCATGCCCGCCACTTCCACCGCGAAGGGCTCGATGTAGCTGTAGCCAGTGAAGTGGGCGGTCACCACCAGGGTGGTGAGCAAATAGATGCACAGCAGCGCCGGGCGCTTGAACAGCACCGGCAGGCTGGCCAGGGAACCGGAGTTCTCGCTGGGCAGCAGCGGCAGGTTGCGCGCCAGCCACAGGACCGTGCCCACCGCCAGCGCCGCGATGGCGACGAAGGTGTAGCGCCAGCCGAGCAACTCGCCCAGTACCCGACCCAGCGGAATGCCCAGCACCATGGCCAGGCAGGTGCCGGTGGCCAGCAGGCCGAGCGCCTGGGTCTGCTTGCCGGCCGGGGCGATGCGCACCGCCAGCGAGGCGGTGATCGACCAGAACACCGCATGGGAAAAGGCGATGCCGATGCGGCTGGCCACCAGCACCTCGAAGCTCCAGGCCACTCCGGAGAGGCCGTGGCAGGCAACGAAGACGATGAAGACGAACATCAGCAGGCGGCGCCGCTCGATGGAGCGGGTGGCGAGCATCATCGGCAGCGACATCAGGGCGACCACCCAGGCATAGATGGTCAGCATCAACCCGACCTGCGACGGACGCATGTCGAAACTGCGGCCGATGTCGCTGAGCAGCGCCACCGGGACGAATTCCGTGGTGTTGAAGATGAAGGCGGCCAGGGCCAGGGCGATGACACCGGACCAGCTGGATTTCCGGGCTTCGGCGGTAGCATCCATGGGGGGTCTTCTACTCCAGAGCGAAAGGGTGGACAGCGACTTCCAGGCAGAAAGCCGACGACGAAAACCCACGAGCAAAGGCTTGACCCGCCTGCGATGCCTGATCGCGAGCGAGAAGTCTGCTGTAGGTAGGGATTGGAATTGGATGTGGTAAAAATTCTACGCTGTTGCTTCGGACCCTCACAACCACCTGCAGTTGCGCCTGGCGGCCGCGAGCAGCCGGTCAGAATACCCAACCGCCTGATCGGCGGGGCTTTTTTGCCCAGGGACAAGCCTGGCAGCTGCCTGTCGCTGCGACAAAACATCGCGAAACCTTTTACCCAGGTCAGGCTGGTGGCGAAAGGCAGCGGGTCATTGACCTTGCCCCAGGGGCAAGCTCTAGCCTCGGCGTCGTCAGCCCAGTCAGGAGCTCTGCACATGCGTATTGCCCTTACCTCCACCCTGCTCGCCCTCACCTTGCTGGCGGGCGGCGTCGCCCAGGCCGCCGAGGCCCAGCATCCGCCCCACCAGGACATGCAGAAGAGCATGGAGACCATGCACCAAGGCATGGAAGAAGGCCTCAAGGCCAAGGACCCGGACCTGGCCTTCGCCAAGGGCATGCTGGCCCACCACGAGGGCGCGGTCGACATGGCTCGCTACCAGCTCCAGCACGGCAAGGACCCGGAGATGCGCAAGCTGGCCGAGGACATCATCCAGGCCCAGCAGAAGGAAATCGACCAGCTCAACCGCTGGATCAAGGCCCACGCCAAGTGATGGTACGCCGCGTCCGGGACTGGCACAGTGAGCTACCCGTCCCGACGCGGAGACCGCCATGCTGATCGACCATCTGGACCATCTGGTCCTGACCACCACGGACCTCGCCGCCTGCGAGGATTTCTACACCCGGGTGCTGGGTATGCGCCTGGAGACATTCGGCGCGGGGCGCAAGGCGCTGCGCTATGGCAATCAGAAGATCAATCTGCACGAGCGGGGGCACGAATTCGAACCCAAGGCCCACCTGCCGGTGCCGGGCGCCCTCGACCTCTGCTTCATCGCCCGTGAGCCGCTGGAGCGAGTGATCGCCCATCTGCAGCACGAAGGCTGGCCGATCATCGAAGGCCCGGTGGCACGCACCGGCGCCACCGGACCGATTCGCTCGGTCTATGTGCGCGATCCCGACCTCAACCTGATCGAGATCGCCGAGTACCCGACCTAGCGCGGCCGGCCAAACACCTGGGTCCAGTAGAGGCTGTGGGTGCTGCGCGGATTCAGGGCATAGGCCGCACCCATTTCGGTGAATTCCGGATTCATCAGATTGGCGCAGTGACCCGGACTCGCCAGCCAGCCCTGCATCGCCTGGGTGACCGAACCGGCGCCGGCAGCGATGTTTTCGCCGATGCGGGTCCAGCCGTAACCCTGCCTGGCTACCCGTTCGGCCACGGTGCCGCCACCGGGGGCGGTGTGGGAGAAGTAGTCGCGCCCGGCCATGTCCTGGCTGTGGGCCAGGGCGGCATTGGCCAGCGCCGGATTCCAGCGCAACGGCGTGGTGGCGGCGAAGCGGCGGGTGCCGCAGGTGCGCGCCTGGGCCCGGGCGCGATTGACCTCGGCGAGCACCGCCTTGCCGGCGGTCTGCCAGTCGCCCAGGCCGGCGCTCACCACCGGCCGCGCCAGCACCAGTTGCCAGCGCGGTCCCTGCTGGCTTACCCCGATCTGCGCATAGTCACTGCTGGCCAACGGTCGGCAATACTGCTGGCGCAGCCCGGCCATGGCCGCCTGGGCAGTCGGCGCGCCTGCCAGCATGATCACCTGCACCGCGGACGCCTGATAACCCGCGGCGCGCAGATCGCTCTGCAGCCGATCACGACCGGTCAGGCGCACCGCCGCCAGCCGACCGTCAGCGGTGAGGGGCGCCGCGGCGCGGGTGCCGGGACAGCCCTGGGGCGCGGCGCGATAGGCGTTGATCAGGCTGACCAGCCGCGCCTCCTCGGGCGTCGCGGCCAGGGCGGCCTGGGCCAGCAGGCCTGTAGTCAGCAACAGGGAAAAGACAGATAGACGAGGCATGCGCGAGCGGATCCGGAAAACAGGGAAGCGCTATGTACCCGGCCTGAACCCGAGGCGCAAGCCAGGCGACGGGCCAACCGAGGAACGGATGGCAGTTTGCTTGCAGGGGTGATTGGGGTAGGCTCGCCGGCTCATTCAACAGGAGTCTCTCCCATGGCCAAAGCCTCTGCCCGCCACATCCTGGTTTCCGACGAAGCCAAGTGCAACGAACTCAAAGCCGCCATCGAAGGGGGCGCCGACTTCGCCCAGGTGGCCAAGGACAACTCCAGCTGCCCCTCCAGCCGCCAGGGCGGCGACCTGGGCACCTTCCGCCCGGGCCAGATGGTCAAGGAATTCGACACCGTGGTGTTCAGCGCGCCGCTGCACCAGGTCCAGGGTCCGGTAAAGACCCAGTTCGGCTATCACCTGGTGGAAGTCACCAGCCGCGAAGATTGATCGCGCCGGTGGTCCCCCGCCCCGCGGGGGGCCCCGCCCCCCCCCGGCGCCCACCCGGGTTGCGGGCGGCGTG
>NZ_JASCON010000147.1:0-3882 GCF_029959585.1 Pseudomonas sp. PS02302 | reverse complement strand
CCCACCCCGCGGGCCCGGCGCTGTCGTGGATCTTCTGCTGGCCGCGCGCTTCCTGAAGCTGGACGCGCGCCTTCCAGAACGGATGGTCGATCCAACTGCCTTCGAATCTGTGGATGTACATGCCGAGGCAGACCTCGGCACTGGTAACCTTCTTGAGCATGGCGTTCACTTCGCAGCTGATCGGCAGCAGCCATCCAGAGCAGATGATCGCAAAATGCTATGTCACGCTAAAGACTATCGCCCCAAGTTCTAGACGAGAGAATCCATGCACCTCCTGACCGGTATCACCGTCTCTGCGCTGCTCCTGCTGAACACCCTGGTCATGATCGGTCCGCTGCTGGCCTTCGCCCTGATCAAGCTGCTGCCCATCGTCGCGCTGCGCGATGTCTGCTCCCGGGTAATCACCGCCATCGCCGAGACCTGGGCCGAGATCAACAAGGTCATCTTCGCCCGGCTCACCCCTACCGCCTGGGACATCCACGGCACCGAGACGCTCAACCGTGACAGCTCCTACCTGGTCATCTGCAACCACCAGTCCTGGGTCGACATCCCCGCGCTCATCGAGACCTTCAACGGCAAGGTGCCCTACTTCAAGTTCTTCCTGAAGAAGGAGCTCATCTGGGTGCCCTTCCTGGGGCTCGCCTGGTGGGGCCTGGATTACCCCTTCATGAAGAGATACACCCGTGCCCAGCTGGCCCGCCGCCCGGAACTCAAGGGCGCGGACCTGGCCATCACCCGCCGCGCCTGCGAGAAATTCCGCCGTCAGCCAGTGACCATCGTCAATTACCTGGAAGGCACGCGCTTCACCGCCGCCAAGCATGCGCAACAGCACTCGCCCTATCGCCACCTGCTCAAGCCCAAGGCCGGTGGCATGGCCTTCGTCCTCGCCGCCATGGGCGAGCAGCTGGACACCCTGCTGGATGTCACCCTGGTCTATCCGGACGGTCGCGTGCCCGGCTTCTGGGACCTGCTCTGCGGACGTGTCAAACGCGTTATCATCGATATTCGCGCGCGACCTCTGGATCCGGCGCGCTGGGCGGGTGACTACAGCGAAGATGCGGAATTTCGCGCAGGCTTCCAGCAGTGGGTCAGCATGCTCTGGGCAGAGAAGGACCAGCGGATCGAAGCGCTGCTAGATTCCCGCTCGCGCTGATCGAGCGGGGCACCCTGCCGCGTGCAGACAGTCAGAGAGCGGGTAGTCGGCTGTCTCGACAAGGATCTCCCATGCCCTCCCCGACCCTGGATACCACCACGACCCGCTGGCTTCCCTGGCTGATCGCCGTCGCCTTCTTCATGCAGTCGCTGGACGCGACCATCGTCAACACCGCCCTGCCGCGCATGGCCGCCGACCTCGGCGAGAATCCGCTGCGCATGCAGGGGGTGGTGATCGCCTACCTGCTCACCGTCGCGCTGCTGATTCCGGCCTCGGGCTGGATCTCCGACCGCTTCGGCAGTCGCCGTGTCTTCTTCACCGCCATCGCCCTCTTCACCTTCGGCTCGCTGCTCTGCGCCCTGGCGCCCAGCCTCAACCTGCTGATCGCCGCCCGGGTCATCCAGGGACTCGGAGGTTCGCTGATGCTGCCGGTGGGGCGCCTGGTGATCCTGCGCGTCTATCCGCGCAGCGAGCTGGTGCGCATCCTCAGCTTCATCACCATTCCCGGCCTGATCGGTCCCCTGGCGGGTCCGGCGCTGGGTGGCTGGCTGGTGGAAGCCGTGTCCTGGCACTGGATCTTTCTGATCAACCTGCCGGTGGGCATCCTTGGCTGCCTGGCCACCCGCCGCCTGCTGCCGGATCTGCGCAGTCCCCTTCCGCAACGCTTCGACGGCCTGGGCTTCCTGCTCTTCGGCACCGCCATGATCCTCATCAGCGTCGCCCTGGAAGGCCTCGGCGAACTGCACCTGCCCCATGTGCGGGTGGTGCTGCTGCTGATGGGCGGCATGGCCTGCATGGTCGCCTACTGGCTGCGTGCCCTGCACCACGACCAGCCGCTGTTCTCCGCCGAGCTGTTTCGCATCCGCAGCTTCGCGGTGGGCATCTTCGGCAATCTCTTCGCCCGCCTCGGCAGTGGCGCCCTGCCCTTTCTCATCCCGCTGCTGTTCCAGGTGGGCCTCGGCTATTCGCCGACCCAGGCCGGTCTGCTGATGATGCCCCTGGCGCTGTCGGCGATGCTGGCCAAGCCCATCGCCGGCCCGCTGATCGGGCGACTCGGCTATCGGCGCCTGCTGGTGGGCAACACCCTGCTGCTGGGGTGCCTGATCGCCAGTCTCGCCCTGATCGGCCCTGGCACGCCCTTCATCTGGCTAATCATCCACCTGGGTATCCTCGGCGCGGTGAATTCCATGCAGTTCACCGCCATGAACACCATCACCCTCATCGACCTACACGACCAGCAGGCGGCCAGCGGCAACAGCCTGCTGTCAGTGGTGATGCAACTGGCCATGAGCTTTGGCGTCGCCTGCGCCGCCGCCCTGCTGGGCGGTTTCCAGGACGACTATGGCGACACCGAGGTGCTGTCCGCCTTCCGGGCGACCTTTCTCAGCGTCGGCGCCCTGTCGATGCTGGCCGCGGCGATCTTCCTGCAGGCCTCGCGCGAGACTGGCCGGCGGGTCAAGCCGCTGGCGGCGGAACCGGAAAAGAGCGCGCAGAACGTGGAGTGAGGCGGCCGGCCACGCCGATCAAACCGGCAGAAACGAAAAACCCCGGCCTAGCCGGGGTTTTTCGTGAGCTTCGGGCGACGTCAGGTGTCAGACGACCTGTACGCGCTCTGCCTGCATGCCCTTCTGGCCTTGCACGACTTCGAAGCTGACCTTCTGGCCTTCAGCCAGGGTCTTGAAACCAGTGCCTTCGATGGCGCGGAAGTGCACGAACACGTCCGGACCGCTCTCGGGAGTGATGAAGCCATAGCCTTTGGTTTCGTTGAACCACTTGACGGTACCGTTCTGACGATTCGACATGACGGGTGTTGCTCCTTGGAATCACGAGTTTGTTATTGACACTGGCTGGCGCGGTAATGCGTTGCATTGACCAGGCGCCCGGTACTGAGTTGCAAGGAGTAACAAGAATCGAGCAGCAAGGGGTGGACGAAGAGCCTACCGCCTCAGGTCACGATCGACGGCGACCCAAGCAAACACAGTTCTCGAACTCTACGCCATATTTTTCTGGAAAGCGATTACCCTCCGGAGGGCGAAATCCTTTTTGACAAGGGCTGTTTTGTCACGCCGCGCAAGGTACTGTCGAGCCGGTTTTCGACCACCCGGACAGCCCCGCAAAACCGCAGCCAGACTGCTTCGCCGCTATCTGCCGCCGCTGTCGAAGGGCCTTGGGCCCTTTGCTCCGCCCTGAACTCCCCCTGCAAGGAATACCGATGAACGTCACCCCTGTGGAACTGCTGATCAGCGATTGCGATGGCGTGCTGGTCGACAGTGAAATCCTCGCCGAACGGGTCGTCCTCGACGGCCTGGCCGCCCATGCACCACGCGCCGAACTCCAGGCCCTGCTGCACGGCACCTTCGGCCTGACCACCCGGGATATCTTTGCCCTGGTCGAACAGCGCTTCGGCATCACCCTGCCACCGGCGCTGTTCACCGACCTGCGTGCCCAGGCGGAAACGCTGATCGCCACCAGTGTCGAGCCCATTCCCGGGGTCAAGCGGGCCCTGGAGAGTATCGACCTGCCGCTGGCGGTCGCCTCCAACAGCCTCAGGCACAGCGTCGAATCCTCGGTCCGCCGGGCCGATCTGGTGGCGCGGGTAGCGGGTCACATCTTCAGCGCCGACATGGTCGCCCAGCCCAAGCCGGCACCCGATGTCTATCTGCTCGCGGCCAGGACCCTGGGCGTCGCGCCGGAGCGCTGCCTGGTGATCGAAGACAGCGCCACCGGCG
>NZ_JASCON010000146.1:0-3899 GCF_029959585.1 Pseudomonas sp. PS02302 | reverse complement strand
TTGTGTTTAAGAGACAGGTTATGGAGCCGGGCCGTGCGACCCGTCGCGGGGCGGCCAGCCGGCGAACCGGCTGGCCGCGGTGGATCAGGCCGGTTGCAGGCGCGGACGTGGGGTGGCGACCGGCATGTTTTCGCCATCCAGGGGCAGGAAGCGCTCCTGCTGGGCGTCGTACGCCTTGATCTCGCTGGTCTCGATGGAATAGACCCAGCCATGGATCTGCAGCTGACCGCTGGCCAGCCGCGACGCCACCGAGGGATGGGTACGCAGGTGGACCAGCTGGGCCACCACGTTTTCCTCGGTGAGGAAGCCCAGGGTGCCACCGTGGCCGCAGTCGCAATGGCCATGGTCTGCGACCACGGTGCGGGCGACCTCGGCATGGCGCAGCCAGACCTTTACCGTCGGCATCTTCTCCAGCGGATCGGGATTGAGCACGGCCTTCATGGCGCCGCAGTCGGAGTGGCCGCAGATGATGATGTGCTTCACGCCCAGGGCCACGACCGCGTACTCGATGGCGGTGGAGACGCCGCCGTTCATCTGGCCATAGGGGGGCACCACGTTGCCGACGTTACGGGTCACGAACAGATCGCCTGGCGAGCTCTGAGTAATCAGTTCCGGGACGATGCGCGAGTCGGCGCAGGTGATGAACATGGCCTTGGGCGACTGCGCACTGGCGAGTTTCTTGAACAGCGCTTCCTGTTCGGGAAAGACGTCCTGGCGGAAACGCTTGAAACCATCGACCAGCTGCAGGAGGGCCTCGTCGGGTGCGCCGAAGGTATCCGTGTTGTCGCTCATCTGTTTCTGACCTCTTCTCAAGTACGCAATGGCAGCGGCAAGCGCTGGTTAGTGGCTAGACGCCCCCTGGCATCGCCTCGATACGCCCCGGCCTTCTGGGACTCCGGTGGCTTCATTGTCTGGCGGTCCATCGCGTATTCGGGCGGCGTCCTGGTACCCGGTCACTCAGTTTGGTGACCACAACCTTAATCCACGCTGAAACAATAGCTCGTGACAGACAACGCAGAAGATATTTCAAACTTATACTGAGATCATCCCGCCATTATCGCTGCACGATCAGCGCTTTTAGCCCTTTTATCGACACGAAGCCTGAATTTCGCCGCCGAATCGCGCTTTTCCCCGTGAAGAAAACGTGAATCGCGATAGCCGAGCAGATTTCCTTGGCGATCAGTGGGTTGCGAGAGATGTGCAAAAATGTGAACACAATGCCGCTGGGGGAAATCGAGCGTCTTTCGCCCACTTTGCATCCAGCCTGTGATCTGCGGCACAGTGCCGCAGCCTAGACCTTTCGCCAGACTTTCAATAGTCCCGATGCCCTATAGGACAAGGGTTTGCGGTCTTTGCTCGAAAGGGGCGGAGAAATCCGGTCCGACCGGCCGCCTCAGGATTTGCACGGTGCGGTCGATAGCGGGGGCCTTCCAGGCTCAACGGAAACTCTCCATGTCCTTTCGCAACCTCTCCATCGCGCGGCGTGCCACCCTTGGTTTCGCCTTTATCGGTCTGCTCCTGCTGCTGCTCGGCGGTACCGCCCTGGTCAAGATGAACGACATCCGCGCCTCGGGCCTGGCCATCGAAGACCGCGCCATGCCTCGCGTGGCCGCGCTCGACGAGCTGACCGCCCTGACCCTGCGCCTGCGGGTGCTGTCCTATCGCCTGCTGCTCAATCGCGAGCCGGAGATCATCGCCAAGACCCAGGCGCTGTTCCAGCAGCGCAATGGCCAGATGCGCGCCGCCCAGCAGCGCTACGAGGCGCTGATCCAGTCTGACGAAGAGCGCACCGCCTACAGCCGCTACGGCCAGCTGATCGCCCAGTACGATGGACTGCAGCAGCGCATGCTGGCGTTCTCCACCGCCGATCAGCTGGAGCCCCTGCGTCGCCTGCTCAACGAAGACCTGCTGGCCAACTCCGATGCGGTCAACGGCGTGCTCAAGCAACTCACCGACCTGGTGGATCAGCAGACCGCCGCGGCCAACGCCCAGTCCGCTGCCGACTATGGCCATGCCATCCAGTGGCTGGTGCTGCTGCTGGCGGCCACCGCGCTGCTGACCGTGGTCTTCGCCTGGCTGCTGATTCGCAGCATCACCCAGCCCATCGCCCGCGCCGTGCAGGCCGCCGAGGTGATCGCCACCGGCGATCTCAGCCAGGAGATCCACAGCGAAGGCCGCGACGAGGCCGCGCGCCTGCTGCAGGCCATGAAGACCATGCAGGGCCAGCTGCGCCAGACCCTGCAGGGCATCCTCGGCTCGGCCACCCAACTCGCCTCGGCAGCGGAAGAACTCAATGCCGTGACCGATGAATCCAGTCGCGGCCTGCAACGCCAGAACGCCGAGATCGAACAGGCCGCTACCGCGGTGAACCAGATGTCGTCGGCGGTGGACGAGGTGGCGCGCAATGCCGTCAATACCTCCCAGGCCTCCCAGGAATCCGCCGGTGTGGCCCGTGACGGCCGCGACCTGGTGCAGGAAACCGTGGGCGCCATCGCCACCATGAGCGACGACGTCCAGCACGGCGCCACCCTGGTGGGCGATCTGGCGGTACAGGTCAACGACATCGGCAAGGTGCTCGACGTGATCCGCAGCGTCGCCGAGCAGACCAATCTGCTGGCGCTCAATGCCGCCATCGAGGCGGCGCGCGCCGGTGAAGCCGGCCGGGGCTTCGCCGTGGTGGCCGACGAGGTGCGGGCCCTGGCCCATCGCACCCAGGAGTCGACCCGCGAGATCGAGACCTCCATCGGGACCATCCAGCAGGGCACCGAGCAGGCGGTGGCGGCCATGCGCAGCAGCACCGAGCGGGCCCAGTCGACCCTGGAGGTGGCGCGCGGCGCCGGCCATGCCCTGGAGCGCATCCATGGCGCCATCGGCGGCATCAACGAGCGCAATCTGGTGATCGCCAGCGCGGCGGAAGAGCAGGCCCAGGTGGCCCGCGAAGTGGATCGCAACCTGGTGAACATCCGCGAGTTGTCGGTCCAGACCGCCGCGGGTGCCGAGCAGTCCAGCGCCGCCAGCGCCGAGCTGTCGCGCCTGGCCGTGGACCTCAATGGCCTGGTCACGCGCTTCCGCCTGTGAGCCAGGCGGGCCCGGCCGCTTCGGTGGCCGGCCGCTGCGGCCCTAGCCGGGAGCGAGCAGTTGCAGCACGCCGGTCAGCAGCACCAGCAGACCCAGGGGCGAGGCGAGAAAGGACAGCAGCAGGCACCTCAGGCGAGGGCCGCGCGGGGTAGGGCAGGTCGTCATGACGTCAGGCAGCTCCGTGGCGAGAACGGGCGCCACGCCGGGCGCCCAGGGCCAATTTTCTCCTGTAGCGGCGGCGACGTCATGCCAAGAAAACGTAAAGTTGGGTAAAGCCGCGGCGCTCCCCGGGATGCCTGTTCCCGGGGGTGGCCACGTGGCGGGTCAGACGCGGAAGCGCGCCGCCAGGCCGTGGATCTCGCGGGTCAGCGCGACCAGCTGGCGACTGGAGGTCTCGATCTGGTCGGCGCCGCGCTTGGACACGCCCGCCAGTTCGCGGATGTTGATCAGGTTGCGATCCACCTCCCGCGCCACCTGGGCCTGTTCCTCGGCGGCGCTGGCGATGACCAGGTTGCGCTCGTTGATGTCGCCGATGGCGACGAAGATGTGCTCCAGGCTCTGGCCGGTGCGCTCGGTGGTTTCCAGGGTGGTGCCGGCCAGGGTGTTGCTGCGCTGGATGGCGGTCACCGCCTGACCGGTGCCGGTCTGGATGTTGCCGATCATCTGCTCGATCTCCAGGGTCGACTGGCGGGTGCGCTGGGCCAGGCTGCGCACCTCGTCGGCCACCACGGCGAAGCCACGGCCGGCGTCGCCGGCGCGCGCCCCCCCGCTGGGGGGCGGGTTGGCCCCCCCCGTTGTGTGGTCGGGGCCCCCCCCGGTGA
>NZ_JASCON010000145.1:0-4005 GCF_029959585.1 Pseudomonas sp. PS02302 | reverse complement strand
TAGAAGACGCGCACGCCGTCGACGACAGCATAACGGTATGCGACCGGCGTGCTTGCTGCAGCGGCTGCTGGAGCCGCTGTGGGTGCAGCGTGCGAGGCGAGCGATGCGCCCAGGCCAAGACCGATGGTCGTTGCGACCAGTCCGGCGCTAAGAAGGCGACGCGCAGAGCGAAGCCAGTTGAACGTGTCGAATGAATTCATGCTGGTTCCTTAAAAAAGTGTGGGTGCCGCGTTGGATTCAGCGGCGTTGGATCAACTCGATTCGGTAGCCGTCGGGGTCGTCGACGAAAGCAATCACGTCGGGCTCGCTGCCATCCGCTGGGCGGCTGCTCAGTGGACCGGCGGGCCGGCTGACGCTCGCGCCGAGCTGCTTCAAGCGCTCTACGGCGGCATACACGTCATCCACGGCCAAGGCGATATGACCGTAGGCGTTTCCACGCTCGTATTCGCTGCGACCCCAGTTGTGGGTGAGCTCGATCACGCTGTGATCGGCCTCACTGCCGTAGCCCAGAAAGGCGAGCGTGAACTGGCCGTCCGGGTAGTCCTCGCGGCGCAACACGTCCATACCGAAAACCTCGGTGTAGAAGCGCAGGGAGCGATCCAGGTCGCCCACGCGCAGCATGGTGTGCAGAAGGCGGCGCGGCAGTGCTGCCTCAACTTCGGGTGTCACGTCTGTGCTCCTTGAAGAAGCGGCGCCGTCGGTCTGTGCCGGCGGCGCCGCCTTGAGAGGTCGTCCGGCGCACCCACGATCAGCGGGTGCACCTGCTGCTTAGCGCTGACTTCAGCTCAGTTCGCCGCCGAAGCGCTGCACGCCCTTGCCGGTGGCAAAGTTGTGCAGTCCGAAGCTCGGGAAGGTGCCGCGCAGGCCTTCGAACTTGCCGGTGGAATCGACCACCTTGTGCATGACGGTGAGCGAGACCTCGTCGATGCCCGGCACCTGGATGCCTGTGGCGGTGTCGACCGTCGAGATGCGGCTGCCGTCGCGGCTCATGAATTCATGAACCATCGTGAAGCTCGCGCGGCCGTCGACGAACTTGATTTCACTGGTGGCCTTGGCCCAGATCGGGCCGTCGAAGTCACCGTCGCCGGTGGCCAGGAAGGTTTCGATATGCGGCAGGTATTGCACGGCGGCGAAAGCGCCGATGCTGAGGGGCTTGGACATGATGCACTCCTAGGTTGGTGTTGGCCTGATGAATAGGCCGCGGGGACGGACGCTGCCGACGCTCGTCACGCCGGCAGCACCGGGATCACTTGCTGTTGCTCAGGCGGAAGCTGATCACCTTGGCAGCGTCCGTCTTGGAAGCGTTGACGACCTGCGTGTCGGGTGCGCTCTTGGGCTGATAGAACGTTTGACCCGTCAGATAGACGATCGGCGCTTCACCGCGCACTTTGACGCTGACCGCACCCTTGGCCACGTAAAGGTAGCCGGTTTCACCGGCTTGCTTGAACGCCGCCGCCTTCGACGGGAAGTGGGTGTAGACGGCGCCAGAAGTCACGCCGGCTTCTTTCGCCAAACCGTCAACGCCGATGCCGCCGTAGCCATGCTTGCGGAAACCACGGCCTACTGCATCGAGAATCTTGGCGCGGCTCTCTTCACGGTGTCCTGGCTTGTAGCGCATGGGAGCGTTTTTCTCTTGAGCTTGAGGTCTTATTATAACGATCGCAATTTTAATGGCAAAAACTTCGCCAGTGGAGGCCTTGGGCTCCGACGCAAAACGCCTTTGTGGTCCTAGCAGTTGGTCAGGTGCTGTAAGCCAATGCGAGCGCGGCGGACCGCACGGCGTCAGCCGCTTGCTCCGCCAGGTCCTGATCGGGAATAGCTCGTGCGGTCGTCACGCCCCCCGACAGCAGGGTCAACAGCGCCCATGCCCGGGCAATCGACTCCTCGCCTTGCTTAGCCGGCAGCCCTGCGGCGACAGCGTCGATCACGCCGATCAACTCTTCCTGGAACGCGTCTCGCACCTCGTCGCCGGCGCGCATGACGTCGGCCGTGAGCGCCTGCAGGGCGCAGGCGTCGGCCAGGTCGCAGCGGCGACGCTCTCCCACGTAGGAGTCAATGAAGCTCTTTAGCCATCGCTCGGGCTGCTCCTGCTGCAAGCGCAGGATGCTGTCGCGGAGCTCTCGCAGTGACGCGCCGACCGCCTCTTGAAACGCTGCGGACTTCGAAGGGAAGTGCGCGTAGAACGCTCCAGAAGTGACGCCTGCGACCTTGGCAATGCCATCGACACCAATGCCCTCATACCCGTAGCGCTTGACCGTACGTTCTACGGCGGCAAGGATGCGTTCCCGTGTGGCTTTGCTGTGAACGACTCTGCGTGCCACGCCAAACTCCATTGAATATCGATCGCTATTCTATCGTGGTTCAGCTCCAAGCGAGTCTTCATTGCGAGGGTAGGGTTATGCAAGACATCCGGTTCTCAGCTCAGCGGGAGCCAACGGTCTGCGACATGCTGCACCGTGTAGTCGGCAGCCATCTCATTCAGGATGGCGTCGATCCGATCAAACTGGGCAAGATGCGCGGACAACTTCGAGAACGACAGGGTGACAGGCCGTTGGCTCAAGACGAGGCCGCTTCCGAAGTGCCCCTCGAGCCCTTGTCGGCGCGCGGCCGCGCGAATGCTGGCAATCGATCCGGCCACGGCATACACGCCACGACGCAGCGCAGCCATCCGCACCCCCATCGCATAGTCCAGGACCGCGTAGCGCGGGATTCGGGCGTCCGCGTCAAACGCCGTGGCGACGTGCAATCCTCGCGGGACGGCCACGGGGAGGGAGAGCAGATCCTCTACTCGCCCCACCGGCCCGATGCTCCTGAGCGGCAGCACGCCGAAGTCCAAGGCGAGCAACTTGCAGCCCTTGATCGCATAAGCAGCGCGATGCTCGCTCCACGCGAGGATCGAGCAATCGGCGAGCCCGGCTGCGAGCTCCGCCTCGACACGTGCGTAGGGCGTAAGAACGCGATGGGTAGGCAAGCCGGTGCGGCGCTCAAGTTCGTCGAGCAATTCAGGCACGATGCCGCTAAGACCCGCCACAGGACGGGCATCGAAACTTCCGCTCATGCCCCATGGGTCCATCTGAATCACTGCCACCCGCAGCGGCGGCGGGCGCGAGGGCATCGACGGCGCCACGGCGGCCGAGCTTCGCAATAGGCCGAGCCAGCCTATACAGCCACCTGCCCACTGCCTGCGGCTGAACTCTGGGATTCGTTGATGCCTGTCCATGATCTGAACTTGCGCCAGCAAACAGAAGATCGATCCGCGGCGGTTAGCCCGCCGCGACGAGCACGGTCCGGCCGGAAATAGGACCGTGAGGTGAGGGAAGACGAGTCACCGATGTACCGCGGCTGTCCGCTTCGCGGTGTACATCCTCTGGTCTGCCAACGACACCCATCCGTCGATCGTCCCGTTGGCCTCGCTGAACCGTGCGGTGCCCCAGCTAATCCCGGCTTCGGGAAAGCCAATGCGCCGGATCTCGCCGCGCCAGCTCTGCGCACGATCCTCGACCCAGCGCTCCATATTGAATGTCGGAGCGTCGATGACCACCGCGAACTCGTCACCGCCGATTCGAAAGACGTGGTCCGTGCCATCCCTGAGCGTCGATTGCAGCATGTTTGCAGCAGCCCGGATAAGTTGGTCTCCGGCGGCGTGTCCGCGCAGGTCGTTGACAGCCTTCAGCCCGTCCACGTCGAGAACGATCAATAGGCTGTCTGAACGCGAGCGACTCTCGATAAGTTGCCGTTGCAGATCCACGGTCAGATCGAAGGCGCGACGGTTGGGGAGGCCGGTGAGGGCGTCGGTATTGGCCTTCGCCTTCCACACTTGCAGCTCTTCCTTGAGATCGGCCAACTCCAACTGTGCCCCGATGTGCCGAGCAGCCGTCATCAGGATGGGATCGACCCGGGACAGCTCCTCTGATGACATCTTTCGGTCGTGCATCAAGAACACATGCCCCAGAGGCTCGTTGCCAACCCGGTAGACCAAGCCGGCATAGTGGACCACCCCCATCT
>NZ_JASCON010000144.1:0-4326 GCF_029959585.1 Pseudomonas sp. PS02302 | reverse complement strand
GCCCATAGCCGCGATAGAGCTCTATCGCGGCCATGGGCCGCTCCTACGGACAGCACCCCAGGTAAACAGCAGACATGAGCGAACAACCCCTAGATCCCCAAGCCCAGGAACAGGAAGACAACAAGCTGATCGCCCAGCGCAAGGAAAAGCTTTCCGCGCTGCGCGACCAGCAGGCCATTCCCTTCCCCAACGATTTCCGCCGCGACAGCTTGGCCGGTGACCTGCAGCAGCAGTACGCCGACAAGACCAAGGAAGAGCTGGAAGCCGCAGGCATCAAGGTCAAGGTGGCCGGGCGCATCATGCTCAACCGTGGCGCCTTCATGGTGCTGCAGGACACCAGCGGTCGCATCCAGGTCTACGTCGACCGCAAGACCCTGCCGGCGGCAACCCTGGAAGCGGTCAAGAGCTGGGACCTGGGCGACATCATCGCCACCGAAGGTACCCTGGCCCGCTCCGGCAAGGGCGATCTCTACGTCAACATGGGCGATGTGCGCCTGCTGACCAAGTCGCTGCGCCCGCTGCCCGACAAGCACCACGGCCTGACCGACACCGAGCTGCGCTATCGCCAGCGCTATGTCGACCTGATCGTCAACGAAGAGGTGCGCCAGACCTTCCGCGTACGCTCCCAGGTCATCGCCCACATCCGCCGCTTCCTCATGGAGCGGGGTTTCCTCGAAGTGGAAACTCCCATGCTGCAGACCATTCCCGGCGGCGCGGCGGCCAAGCCCTTCGAGACCCACCACAACGCCCTGGACCTGGCCATGTTCCTGCGCATCGCGCCGGAGCTGTACCTCAAGCGCCTGGTGGTCGGCGGCTTCGAGAAGGTCTTCGAGATCAACCGCAACTTCCGTAACGAAGGCGTCTCGACCCGGCACAACCCCGAGTTCACCATGCTCGAGTTCTACCAGGCCTACGCCGACTACCACGACAACATGGACCTCACCGAGGAACTGTTCCGCGAACTGGCCATGGCCGTGCTCGGCAGCACCGACGTGCCCTATGGCGACAAGGTCTTCCACTTCGGCGAGCCCTTCGTGCGCCTGTCGGTGTACGACTCCATCCTCAAGTACAACCCGGACATCACCGCGGCAGACCTGCAGGACGTCGAGAAGGCCCGCGCCATCGCCAAGCGGGCCGGCGCCAAGGTGCTGGGTCACGAAGGCCTGGGCAAGCTGCAGGTGATGATTTTCGAGGAACTGGTGGAGAGCAAGCTGGAGCAGCCGCACTTCATCACCGAGTACCCCTTCGAGGTCTCGCCGCTGGCGCGTCGCAACGACGACAACCCCAGCGTCACCGACCGCTTCGAGCTGTTCATCGGCGGCCGCGAGATCGCCAATGCCTACTCGGAGCTCAACGACGCCGAAGACCAGGCCGAGCGCTTCATGCTGCAGGTCCAGGAAAAGGACGCCGGTGACGACGAGGCCATGCACTACGACGCCGACTTCATCAACGCCCTGGAATACGGCATGCCGCCCACCGCCGGCGAAGGCATCGGCATCGACCGCCTGGTGATGCTGCTGACCAATTCGCCGTCGATCCGCGACGTCATCCTCTTCCCGCACATGCGTCCGCAATAAGAGTGGCGCCCCGTTCGGGGCGTCGCTCCGACTCCTGCCGACCGGGGCTCTGTCATCAAAGGTTCATCCGGACCTGCTAACAGAGCCCTGGTGTCGCGTTTCTCCGCAGGTAGCCATGACCAATACGTTGATCCCCTTGCATCCGGCCGCCGAACGGCTGGGGCTGCTCTACGCCTATCATTTCACCTCGGGCCAGCCGGGCCGCGCCCTGACCATGGCGCCGGAAGATCCCTGGGAGGCGGAAGAAGGCGGTTTTCGCTGGCTGCACTTCAACCTGGCTCACGCCGCCGCCGAGCGCTGGATGCGCGAGCACCTGGGGTTGCCCGAGGAATTCTTCGAATCCCTGCACGCGGGTTCCCATTCGACCCGGCTGGAACCGGCCGACGACACCCTGCTCGGGGTGGTGAACGACGTGACCCTCGCCTACGGCCAGGTCTCGGTGGACGTCGCCACCCTCTGGGCTTGCGCCCGCCCGGGACTGCTGGTGACCGCCCGCGCCCAGCCACTGCGCTCGGTGGATCGCCTGCGCCATGCGGTGCGTCGTGGCGAGGGCTTCGGCTCTACCCTGGAGCTGCTGGTGCACCTCCTGCGCGACCAGGCCGACGTGCTCACCGGCATCATCCGCGACACCACGGTCAAGGTGGATGCCATCGAGGATCGCCTGCTGTCCCAGCGGCTCTCCGCCAGTCGCGCCGAACTCGGCGGCCTGAGACGCGCCCTGGTGCGGCTACAGCGGCTGCTGGCCCTGGAGCCGGGCTCCTTGCTGCGGCTGCTCAACCGGCCACCGGCCTGGCTGCGGCGCGACGACATCCAGACCCTGCGCGAGGCGACCGAGGAATTCGACCGGGTGCTGGACGACCTCGCCGCCCTGGTGGAGCGGCTCAAGCTGCTGCAGGAAGAGATCGCCGCCGCCTCCGCCGAGCAGACCAATCGCACCCTGTTCACCCTGACCCTGGTCACGGTGCTGGCCCTGCCGATCAACATCATCGCCGGCTTTTTCGGCATGAACGTCGGCGGCATCCCGCTCTCCGACTCGCCCCACGGTTTCTGGATCCTGGTGGCGCTGGTGGCAACCTTCACAGTGCTGGCCGGCAGCCTGGCCTTTCGCAAGCGCGGTGACTGACCGGCTGCGTGCAACCCCCGGGCGTGCGTCGCGGTCTTTAGTGCGGTGCTTCAGAAGCTGACTGCACAATTTTGGCGGCGCTTTTTGCTCCTGGACGTCGTTGCCACTCCTCGCCATAGCCCTGCTATGACTCGTCGCGGCGCCGAGCCCAAGAGGAAAAATCACTCGCCAACTCTTGCGCGAATCTCTGAAGCACCACACTAGGCAGCCTCCACTGGAGACCACGATGGACTTCAAGGACTACTACGAGGTGCTCGGCGTCGCCCCCGACGTCGACGACAAGACCCTCAAGACCGCCTATCGCAAGCTGGCGCGCAAGTACCACCCTGACGTGAGCAAGGAGGTCGAGGCCGAGGCCCGCTTCAAGGAGGTGGCCGAGGCCTATGACGTCCTGCGCGATCCGCACAAGCGGGCGGAATACGACCAGGTACGGCTCTACCAGCAGCAGGGCGAGCGCTTCCAGGTGCCGCCGGACTGGCAACCGGGCTCCGGCGCCGACTACAGCGATCCCCAGGCCGGTTTCGGCGAGGACTATTCCGACTTTTTCGAGTCCCTGTTCGGTGCGGCCGGGCGTTCCCCGCACGGCGGCTTCGCCCGCCGGGGCCGTGACATCGAACTGGAATTGCCGCTGTTTCTCGAAGAAAGCCAGGCCGGTAGCACCAAGCCGCTGAGTTTCAGCCTGCCGCAGCGGGATGAACTGGGTCGCCGCGTGGGCGAGAGCACCAAGACGCTCAACGTCAAGATTCCCGCCGGCAGCGGCGATGGTGAACGCATCCGCCTGAAAGGTCAGGGCGAGCCGGGGCTCGGCGGTGCCGAGGCGGGAGATCTCTATCTGGTCATCCGCCTGGTGCCCCACCCGCTGTTCGACGTGGACGGCCAGGATCTGGTGGTCAGCGTACCGCTCGCCCCCTGGGAAGCCGCGTTGGGCGCCAAGGTGCAGGTGCCGACGCTGGATGGGCAGATCATGCTCAGTATCCCGCCCGGCAGCCAGAATGGTGCGCGGTTGCGGGTGCGCGGCAAGGGCCTGGCCGGCAAGGCCGGGCAGGGCGATCTGCATGCCGTGCTCAAGATGGTGATGCCGCCTCGAGGTGATGAAGAAACTCAGGCGCTGTGGCGCCAACTGGCCGAGCGGGCGGCCTTCGATCCCCGCCGCGACTGGAGGAGAGTCTGATGAGCAGTCTGATCGTCCTGCAGGAATTCTGCGTGCTCTGCGAGGTAAGCGAGCCGGTGGTGGTGGAGATCGTCGAGCACGGCATCCTGGCGCCACAGCGGGGCAAGCGCCCGTCCGAGTGGCACTTCGATACCGGCGCTCTGCACCGCGCCCGTCGCGCCGTGCGCCTGCGCCACGAACTGGACCTGGACTGGTCCGCGACGGCCCTGGCCCTGCACCTGCTGGACGAGGTGGAAGAGCTGCGCCGCGAGAACCAGCGCCTGCGGCGGCGCCTGGAGCGCTTCGCCGGCGAGCTGCGCGACGTCTGACCGGCCGCGTAGGCTGGTGGAGGCGGCTCCATCGTCGAAGCCCAGCGGTCCCTGGTTGAACCTGGCCATGTTGGGCTTCGCTGCGCTCAGCCCAACCTGCACGAGCGCCCCCTCTCCCTCCGGGAGAGGGCAGGGGTGAGGGAAGCT
>NZ_JASCON010000143.1:0-4493 GCF_029959585.1 Pseudomonas sp. PS02302 | reverse complement strand
TCAGTTTTGGCCCGCGTCCTGACCGCACAACCCCCGGCAGCCAGGCGGCGGGGCGTCCGTTGAAGCCGGCTCAGGCCGCCGGCTTCGCCAGGAACTCCCGCAGCACGTAGTGCAGGATGCCACCGGCCTTGAAGTAGTTCACCTCGTTGAGCGTATCGATGCGGCACAGCACCTCGATGCTGTCCAGGCTGCCATCTTCACGGGTGACTTCCAGGGTCAGCGGCATGCGCGGCCGTAACTCGACACCGTCGATGCCCAGCACGGCTATCTTTTCCTTGCCGGTCAGCCCCAGGGACTTGCGGTCCACGCCATCCTTGAACTGCAGCGGCAGCACGCCCATGCCCACCAGGTTGGAGCGGTGGATGCGCTCGAAGCTCTCGGCGACCACGGCCTTGACGCCCAGCAGGTTGGTGCCCTTGGCTGCCCAGTCACGGGAGGAACCGGTGCCGTATTCCTTGCCGGCGATGATCACCAGCGGGGTGTTTTCCAGCTCGTACTTCATCGCCGCGTCATAGATCGACAGCTTTTCGCCAGTGGGGACGTGGTAGGTGTTGCCGCCTTCCTCACCGCCCAGCATCTCGTTCTTGATGCGGATGTTGGCGAAGGTGCCTCGCATCATGACTTCGTGGTTGCCACGGCGCGAGCCGTAGGAGTTGAAGTCGGCATAGTCCACGCCATGCTCGGCCAGGTAGCGGCCGGCGGGGCTGTCCTTCTTGATATTGCCGGCAGGGGAGATGTGGTCGGTGGTGACCGAATCGCCCAGCAGCGCCAGGATGCGCGCATCGTGGATGTCGGCGATGCGCGGCGGATCGCCGGCTATGGTCTCGAAGAAGGGCGGATTCTGGATGTAGGTGGAGTCGGCATCCCAGACATAGGTCTCGGCGTCCGGCACCTGGATCGCCTGCCACTTCTCGTCACCGTCGAATACGGCGCCGTATTGCTTGTGGAACATGGCGGTGTCGAGCTTCTGCACGGCGTCCGCCACTTCCTGCTGAGTGGGCCAGACGTCTTTCAGATAGACCGGCTGACCGTCGTTACCCATGCCCAGCGGCTCCTGGGTCAGATCGACCTTGACGCTGCCGGCCAGGGCATAGGCCACCACCAGCGGCGGCGAGGCCAGCCAGTTGGTCTTGACCAGCGGATGCACCCGGCCTTCGAAGTTGCGGTTGCCGGAAAGCACTGAGGCGACCGTGAGGTCGGCGTCCTGGATGGCCTTTTCGATCGGATCGAGCAGCGGACCGGAGTTGCCGATGCAGGTGGTGCAACCGTAGCCGACCAGGTCGAAGCCGAGGTCGTTGAGATAGGGCGTGAGGCCGGCGGCGTTGTAGTAGTCGGTCACTACCTTGGAGCCGGGGGCGAGGGACGACTTGACCCAGGGCTTGCGCATCAGGCCTTTCTCGGCGGCCTTCTTCGCCAGCAGACCGGCAGCCATCATGACGCTGGGGTTGGAGGTGTTGGTGCAGGAGGTGATGGCGGCGATGACCACGGCGCCGTCTTCCAGCTGGAAGGTCTCGCCGTTCACCTGGACCTCGACGCTGCTACCGGCCTCGACGGCTTCGGCTTTCTTCGGCGCCAGGGCGGTGAAGTCGCCGAAGGCCTTGGCCACCTCGCCGAGCAGCACCCGATCCTGGGGCCGCTTGGGGCCGGCCAGACTGGACTGGACCTCGCCCATGTCCAGCTCCAGCACATCGGTGAACAGCGGCTCGTCGCCGGGATTGCGCCACAGGCCCTGGGCCTGGGTGTAGGCTTCCACCAGTTGCACGGTCTCCTCGGGCCGCCCGGACAGGCGCAGGTAGTCCAGGGTGATCTGGTCCACCGGGAAGAAGCCGCAGGTGGCGCCGTACTCCGGCGCCATGTTGCCGATGGTGGCGCGGTCGGCCAGGGGCAGGGTGGCCAGGCCATCGCCAAAGAATTCGACGAACTTGCCCACCACGCCCTTCTTGCGCAGCATCTGGGTCACGGTCAGCACCAGGTCGGTGGCGGTGATGCCCTCGCGCAGCTTGCCGGTGAGCTTGAAGCCCACCACCTCGGGGATCAGCATGGACACCGGCTGGCCGAGCATGGCCGCCTCGGCCTCGATACCGCCCACGCCCCAGCCCAGCACGCCCAGACCATTGATCATGGTGGTGTGGGAGTCGGTACCCACCAGGGTATCGGGGAAGGCATAGGTGCGGCCGTCTTCGTCCTTGGTCCAGACGCTGCGGCCGAGGTACTCCAGGTTGACCTGGTGACAGATACCGGTGCCCGGCGGCACCACGCGGAAGTTGTCGAAGGCGTTCTGGCCCCAGCGCAGGAAGGCATAGCGCTCGCCATTGCGCTCCATCTCGATCTCGACGTTCTCGTGGTAGGCGTTTTCGCTGGCGTAGCGGTCCACCATCACCGAGTGGTCGATCACCAGATCGACGGGGGAAAGCGGATTGATCCGCTGCGGATCGCCACCGGCCTTGGCCACGGCTTCGCGCATGGCGGCCAGGTCGACCACCGCCGGTACGCCGGTGAAGTCCTGCATCAGCACCCGCGCGGGGCGGTACTGGATCTCGCGGTCGGCGGAGCGGGTCTTGGTCCAGTCGGCCAGGGCCTGGAGGTCTTCGCCGTTGACGGTCTGGTTGTCTTCCCAGCGCAGCAGGTTCTCCAGCAGCACCTTGAGCGACTTGGGCAGCTTGTCGAGACTGCCCAGGGTCTTGGCCGCGTCGGGCAGGCTGTAATAGTGATAGGTGCGCTCGCCGACCTGCAGGGTCTTGAGACTGTTGAGGCTGTCCAGGGCTGGCATCAGGTTTCTCCTTATCGACGGTTCGACGGTTGCCCGCTGGCTGTTCGAGCCTCGAAAGATGAAGGAGACCCGTATCAGCGCTGGGCGGACTGATTTTTCTAGGTGTAGTACTGGACCGATAGGCGCCGCTGGCGTTCCCCGGGCGGCGCGCTGGGGTATAGTGCGCGCCCCGCGTGACCCCTTGAGGAAGCCCCGTCGTGAATACCCTGTTGCTGCTGTGCCGTACCGGATTCGAAGGCGAAGTCTGCGCCGAGCTCGGCGAACGGGCGGCGCTGCTCGGCGTGGCCGGCTATGCCAGGGGCAAGCCGGGCGCGGCCTATGCCGAATTCGTCTGCGGCGACGCGGCGGGCGCGGCCCGGCTGATGCAGAACATCAGATTCGCCGAGCTGATCTTTCCCCGCCAGTGGTCGCGCGGCGCCTTTCTCAGCCTGCCCGAGCAGGATCGCATCGGCCCGCTGCTGGAGCTGCTGGCCGACTATCCCGTCTGCGGCAGTCTGGCCCTGGAGATGCCCGACACCAACGATGGCAAGGCGCTCTCCACCTTCTGCAAGAAATTCGAGCGTCCCCTGACCCTGGCGCTGCGCAAGGCCGGCCGCCTGGTGGACGATGCCCGGGCGCCGCGGCTGCAGCTGACCTTTCTCAGCGGACGCGAGGTTTTCGTCGGTCTGGTCGAGCCGGACAACGCCGCGCTCTGGCCCATGGGCATTCCGCGGCTGAGATTTCCCCGCGAGGCCCCCAGTCGCTCGACCCTCAAGCTGGAAGAGGCCTGGCACCACTTCATCCCGCGTCCCGAATGGGAAACCCGCCTGTCCTCCGAGATGCGCGCCGTCGATCTGGGCGCCGCCCCGGGTGGCTGGACCTGGCAACTGGTGGCCCGCGAGATGCTGGTGACGGCGGTGGACAACGGCCCCATGAACGAGGCGCTGATGGATACCGGCCTCGTCGAGCACCTGCAGGTCGACGGCTATGCCTTCGTGCCCAAGCGCCCAGTGGACTGGATGGTCTGCGACATCGTCGAGAAGCCCGCGCGCACCGCGGCGCTGATCGAGCGCTGGATCGGCGAGGGCCACTGCCGCGAGGCGGTGGTCAATCTCAAGCTGCCGATGAAGCAGCGCTATCGCGAAGTGGCTGGCATCCTCGAACGCCTGCACGCGTATTTCGCCGATCGCGGTCAGCGCGTCACCATCGGCTGCAAACAGCTGTACCACGACCGCGAGGAAGTGACCTGTCATCTGCGCCGGCTGGATCGGAAACCCTAGGCCGCCATCGGGCTCTGAATGCAGATCGCTGTAACCGTTCTATCCCTGGAGACCCCATGACCCTCGAAGCCGATGCCACCCTCGACGCCAGCGGGCTGAACTGCCCGGAGCCGGTGATGATGCTGCACAACAAGGTGCGCGACATCGCCCCCGGCGCCCTGCTCAAGGTCATCGCCACCGATCCCTCCACCCAGCGCGACATCCCCAAGTTCTGCGTCTTCCTCGGCCATGAACTGGTGGAAAAGAGCGAAGGGGAAGGGCGTTATCTGTATTGGATTCGCAAGAAGGTGGAGTGAGGGTGGTCCGCCTGGGCCGAGAGGGTGCCATCGTCGAAGCCCAATGGTGCGATGCGGAGTGCGGTCTGTTGGGCTTCGCTTGCGCTCAACCCAACCTACGATGCACCGCCGCTTGGGCCCGGCTCTCATAGGTTGGGTTGAGACGGCTCCATCGTCGAAGCCCAACAG
>NZ_JASCON010000142.1:0-4669 GCF_029959585.1 Pseudomonas sp. PS02302 | reverse complement strand
TCCCCGCAATATGGAGTTGTGCTGGGGGGCCGGGGGCGGCGGAGGAACGGCTGGAACAAGGAGCCGGTCTCCAGCGGTCTATGGCTGCAACAGCCACGGAGACCCCCGACATGAGCACACCGCTTTCCGCCGATGCCGCCAGCAAGATCCTGGTGGATGCCTTCCAACCCCTAGGCTGCGTGGTGTCGTCCGGTGCGGATGGCCACGACCTGGCTCTGGGCGTGGTCGATGCCCAGGGCAAGACGCTCTACAACGAAGAGCAGCTCAGCGAGAGCGACTACAGCGATCCCCTGCGCCTGGCTGGCTACATAGGCACGGTACGCAGCGAGCTGGAAGGCCGCGGTCAGACCCTCGACAGCTGGCAGATGCCCTTCATCACCGATCCCGACGCCCTGCCGCCGCCGGTGTTCAACTAGACAAAGAAAAGGCCCCTGCCGGGGCCTTTTTTCTGGCTGCGCCGGGCTAGATCTCGACCTGGGTACCCAGTTCGATCACCCGGTTGACCGGCAGCTTGAAGAATCTCAGGTTGCCGTTGGCGTTCTTCATCAGGAAGACGAAGAGATTCTCTCGCCAAGGCGCCATGCCCAGCCGCTTCGAGGCGATCACCGTTTCCCGACTGAGGAAGTAGGTGGTACGCATCGGGGTGAAATCCAGCCCTGGATAGGGGCAGTGACTGAGCGCCAGGGGAATGTCCGGCTCGTCCATGAAGCCATAGTGCAACACCACCCGATAGAAGCCGTCACCGAAGTCCTCGACCTCGATGCGCTCGCCGCGCGAAACCCGCGGGCGGTCCTCGTAGCGCACCGTGAGCAGCACCACCTGCTCGTGCAGCACCTGGTTGTGCAGCAGGTTGTGCAGCATGGCGTGAGGGACCACGTCGGTACGGGCGGTGAGGAATACGGCAGTGCCCTTGGCGCGGAACGGTGGCTGGGCGCGGATGCTGCTGATAAAGATCGGCAGTGGCAGGGCCCCATCGTCCAGGCGTTCCACCACCAGTTGCCGGCCCCGCTTCCAGGTGGTCAGCAGGATGAAGATGACGACACCGGCGATCACCGGGAACGAGCCGCCGGAGAGGATCTTCGGCGCGTTGGCGGAGAAGTACAGCACGTCCACCAGCAGGAAGCCGATCAGCAGCGGCACCATGATCCAGCGCGGCCATTTCCACAGCAGCAGGATCACCGCCGACACCAGGCAGCTGGTGATCAGCATGGTGCCGGTCACGGCCACGCCGTAGGCTTCGGCCAGGTTGGCCGAGGACTGGAAGGTCAGGATCAGGAAGATCACCCCCAGCATCAGCGCCCAGTTCATCAGCGGGATGTAGATCTGCCCCTGCTCCTGGCTGGAGGTGTGCTGAACCTGCATGCGCGGGATGTAGCCCAGCTGGATGGCCTGGCGGGTCATGGAGAAGGCACCGGTGATCACCGCCTGGGAGGCGATGACGGTGGCCAGGGTCGCCAGACCGATCATCGGCAGCAGCAGCCACTCCGGCGCCA
The DNA here is from genome assembly GCF_029959585.1 of Pseudomonas sp. PS02302. Lineage (NCBI taxonomy): Bacteria > Pseudomonadati > Pseudomonadota > Gammaproteobacteria > Pseudomonadales > Pseudomonadaceae > Pseudomonas > Pseudomonas sp. PS02302. Next base: position 3,176 of record NZ_JASCON010000142.1, on the reverse strand, counting down.
GCAGATAGAAGGGATTGCGCACCGCCGCGGGATCGGCGAGCAGCAGCGCGCCCTGACCGAAGTAGTTCAGCACCAGCCCTGGCAGCACCAGCAGCAGCCAGGCCCGGGCGATGGGCTTGCGCCCGAAGTGGCCCATGTCGGCATAGAGCGCTTCGGCACCGGTCAGCGCCAGCACCGCCGCACCCAGCACGATGAAGCCCTTCACCGGGTTGTCGACGAAGAATTGCACCGCCCAGTAGGGATTGAAGGCCTTGAGCACCTCGGGTTGCTGGACGATGCCATAGATACCCAGGGCGCCCAGAGTGGTGAACCAGAGCACCATCACCGGTCCGAAGAACTTGCCGATGGTGGCGGTGCCACGCTTCTGGATGGCGAAGATGCCGACCAGGATCACCAGGGCGATGGGTACGACCCAGGCGTCCAGGCCGTCGAAGGCCAGCTCCAGGCCCTCCACCGCCGACAGCACCGAGACCGCCGGGGTGATCATGCTGTCGCCATAGAAGAGCGCGGCGCCGAACAGGCCCAGCAGGACCAGGGTGGTGGCCAGGCGTGGCGAGCCCTGGGCGGCGCGGCGAGCCAGCGCCGTGAGGGCCATGATGCCGCCCTCGCCCTGGTTGTCGGCGCGCATGACGAAGGTGATGTACTTGAGGGTCACCACCCAGATGAGCGACCAGAAGATCAGCGACAGGATGCCGAGCACGCTGTCGTGATTCAGCGGCAGGCCATAGTGCGGCGAGAAGACTTCCTTGAGGGTATAGAGAGGGCTGGTGCCGATGTCGCCGTATACCACGCCGGTGGCGAGCACGATCATTCCCAAGGCCGAAGGGGCTTTACCACCGTGCTCGTGTTCCGGACGGCTCATGCAGGGCTCCTAGAGTCTAAAATCGCCGCATCCTGCGCCGAAGCGGCGTCAGGATCAAGTTGAAAAGGCCGGTAGCCAGGCGCGGCAGCCTCTCGGCGCAGCGCCTTACGCACCATAGACTCTCCGGTCGGCAAAAAGCTCTGCGCGGTCGCCACAACCGGCTCGCCCCTTCCAAGCAGCGGCAGAGATGGCTAGAATCGCGCGTTTTTTGATCAAGGCGCCTCCTGAGCGCCCGCCGAGGTTAGCCCATGTCCATCCAAACGTCCGCCCCCAAGGTCGGCTTCGTCAGCCTCGGCTGTCCCAAGGCCACCGTCGACTCCGAACGCATCCTCACCCAGCTGCGCATGGAAGGCTACGAGATCGTGCCGACCTATGAAGACGCCGACGTGGTGGTGGTCAACACCTGTGGCTTCATCGACAGCGCCAAGGCCGAGTCCCTGGACGCCATCGGCGAGGCCATCGCCGAGAACGGCAAGGTGATCGTCACCGGGTGCATGGGCGTGGACGAGGGCAACATCCGCGGCGTGCATCCCAGCGTACTGGCGGTGACCGGTCCGCAGCAGTACGAGCAGGTGGTCAACGCCGTGCACGAGGTGGTGCCGCCGCAGCTGGAGCACAATCCGCTGATCGACCTGGTGCCGCCCCAGGGCATCAAGCTGACCCCGCGCCACTACGCCTATCTGAAGATTTCCGAGGGCTGCAACCACAGCTGCAGCTTCTGCATCATCCCCTCCATGCGCGGCAAGCTGGTCAGCCGCCCGGTGGGTGACGTGCTGTCCGAGGCCGAGCGGCTGGTCAAGGCGGGCGTCAAGGAGCTGCTGGTGATCTCCCAGGACACCAGCGCCTACGGAGTCGACCTCAAGTACCGGCTGGACTTCTGGAACGGCCAGCCGGTCAAGACGCGCATGCTGGAACTGTGCGAGGCGCTGTCGGGCATGGGCGTCTGGGTGCGCCTGCACTACGTGTACCCCTACCCCAATGTCGACGACGTCATTCCGCTGATGGCCGCCGGCAAGCTGCTGCCCTATCTGGACATCCCCTTCCAGCACGCCAGCCCCAAGGTGCTCAAGTCCATGAAGCGCCCGGCGTTCGAGGACAAGACCCTGGCGCGCATCAAGCGCTGGCGCGAAATCTGCCCGCAGCTGACCATCCGCTCCACCTTCATCGTCGGCTTCCCCGGCGAGACCGAGGAAGACTTCCAGTACCTGCTGGACTGGCTCACCGAAGCCCAACTCGATCGCGTCGGCTGCTTCCAGTATTCGCCGGTCGAGGGCGCACCCGCCAACGAACTGGGCCTGGACCCGGTTCCGGACGAGGTCAAGCAGGAACGCTGGGAGCGCTTCATGGCGCACCAGCAGGCCATTTCCGCGGCACGCCTGCAGCTCAAGATCGGGCGCGAGATCGAGGTCTTGATCGACGAGGTGGACGAACAGGGCGCCATCGGCCGCTCCTACGCCGATGCCCCGGAAATCGACGGCAACGTCTATGTAGACAGTGCTAATCCGCTCAAGGCGGGCGACAAGGTCTGGGTCCGGGTCACCGACGCCGACGAATACGACCTCTGGGCGGAGGCGCTCTGATCGCTGGCTAGTCGTGCAGACGGTGGGTGCCGGGCACATGGGCGTGCCCGGCCGCACTGCAACTGGCGGTGGTCGCTGACGGCGCCGCCGGTTGACCGAGTTCGCGGAGGATGCCGCAACGGTCGCCCTCGCCCTCGCCCTGACAGTGGCGTCTCAGGGTCACCAGCTGCTCGCGCAGCTGATTCAATTCGCGGATGCGCACCTCGACATGATGCAGATGGGCACCGATCAGGGCATCCACCTGGGCACAGCCGGGTTCGCTGGTGTCGCGCAGGGCTAGCAAGGCGCGGATCTCTTCCAGTGTCATGTCCAGCGAACGGCAATGGCGGACGAATACCAGCCGCTCGACCTGACTGTCGTCATAGCTGCGGTAGTTGCTTCTGCTGCGCGCTGCCGGACTCAGCAGCCCTTCGCGCTCGTAGTAGCGGATGGTCTCGACCGCGCAATCGGTACGTCTGGCCAATTCGCCGATCTTCATCACTCTGTCTCGTTCTGCTGCCGGACGCTCAGCCTGCGCCGCCGGCCGCTGCAGAGCAAGAGACGACGGACGTCAGGAAGGTGCTGAACCGCGGCCTTGCCGGGGGCTGGCAGGGATGGAGATCGCTCGGGAAAATGGCTTAGACGTGTCCCTGGCGGCTGGCCGGACAGCACGCCGCCCCGGCGCCGAGTGGGGCGCCGGGGCGGCGGCACAGCAGCCCGCCGAGTTTGCGTTGTTGGGGGAGAGCGCGGCGCCC
>NZ_JASCON010000141.1:0-4754 GCF_029959585.1 Pseudomonas sp. PS02302 | reverse complement strand
GTTCAGGAGGGCGAGCGCCAGTGTCGTGGAGTGGGTCGAGCCGCATGGATGCGGCGAGAGGTCCAGTGGGCCATGGACGGCCCATCTGGACCGACCCCGGAACGGCGCTGGCGTGAGCGGACCCGGAGCGCAGCGAAGGGCCGGATGTCCGGGGCAAGCGTTTTTGGTTACTTTTGTCCGGGGCGCGCAGCCGCGATTGGCAAAAGTGACTCGCCCGGGTGGGCGAAACAAAAAGCCTCAGCAGACTTCAGTAATCGGCTGGGTACCGATGAGCACAGGTGCTTTGGGCTTCGCTTCGCTCAGCACCAACCTACGTCAGCCGGTCTTCGGCGCGCCGACCCTTCCCTACGAAATCCCCCGCCACTGCCGCGGACTCACCTGAAACCACCGCCGAAACGCCCGCGAAAAGGCGCTGGTCTCCGAATAGCCCAGCAGCGGCGCCAGGTCGCTGACCGGTAGCCGCTGCCGCAGGTAGTGCTGCGCCAGGTCGCGGCGAACGCCCTCGACCAGCGCCGAGAAGCTCGCGCCCTGGTCGCGCAGGCGCCGTTGCAGCTGGCTGGTGGAAAGGTCCAGGCGCTGGGCGATGGACTCCAGGCTGGGCTCGCCCAGGGGCAGCGCCAGGCGCACCGAGGCACGGACCTCTTCGAGCAGTTCCATCTGCGGCAGGCGCTGGCCGAGTTGGCGGATGGCGTCCTGTACCACCAGCAGGAGCAGTGGATCATGGTCGGGCATGGCGCGGTCGCGCAGGTCGGCCTTGGGCACCAGCATGGCGTTGCACGGCTGGCCGAAGCTGACCGGGGCATCGAACAGTCGGCGGTGCTCGTGCCAGCCCTCGGGACGCGGGTGTTCGAACTGCACCGCGCGCGGCGCCCAGGTAGCGCCGAGCACATGGCGCAGCAGGTTGAGCAGCATGCCCAGGGTCAGCTCGGCGTCCTGGCGGCGGGCGACGATGGCGCCGTGGCGTACCTGGTAGTCGAAGCGCCAGCACTCACCAGCGTCCACCAGCTGGATCAGGGTGCTGTGCTGGTGGAAGGGAAAGGCGCCGGCGAAGTTCTGCAGCGCCGCCTCGGCAGTGGGTGAGCAGAGCCCCACGTAGCCCAGCAGGCCGAGCATCTGTGGCTTGAATTGCCCGCCGTAGTGCAGGCCGAAATTGTCGCAGCCGGATTGGGCGGCAGCCTCTTCCAGGACCCGGCAGTAGTTGCCCAAACCGAGGCTCAGCGTCGGGTGCTGCAGCTGTTCGGGATCGATGCCGGCGGTGCCGAAGATGCGATCGACGTCGCCGCCGTGGCTGGTGATGACGGCGTCCAGGCCGCTGGCGGCGGCGGAGAGCACGCCGAGGTTGCGCGACGGTGAGGTCAGGGCGGCGAAGCCGGAGGCGGCCAGGGGCATGGTGCGGGTCCAGGGAGGAGATCGGCATGAATGAAGCAAAGGCTGTGCCCCGGGGTGGAAAGCGGTCCTCCAGTGGGGCTGGAACGCCGAGGGCTTCACGCTATTGAGCGCCTTGGCGTGCTTCATCGCGGGGCGAGTGGTCGGGTATCGCACCAGCGTGGTGCGGTCTCGGGTAGCACCCTGGGAAGAGGGGTAACGCCGACTTGACCCGAGGTCACGGCGACCGTGCCAAGCGGTCAAGTCGGCACGGCCCTGAGCTGTTTAAGCTCGAAAAAGCCGGGCATCGCGGGATCGCGGTGACCCATTCGGATCACGTCGCTACATGGGGAGGGGCCTGTCATGACCAACGAGAAACTCAAGCCGACCCTCGGCACCCTGCACCTCTGGGGTATCGCCGTGGGGCTGGTGATCTCCGGGGAATACTTCGGCTGGAGCTACGGCTGGGGCGTCGCCGGGACCCTGGGCTTCCTGATCACCGCGCTGGTGGTGGCGGTGATGTACACCTGCTTCATCTTCAGCTTCACCGAACTGACCACCGCCATTCCCCACGCCGGCGGGCCCTTTGCCTACAGCCGGCGCGCCTTCGGTCCCACCGGGGGCACCATCGCCGGCATCGCCACCCTGATCGAATTCGTCTTCGCGCCGCCGGCCATCGCCATGGCCATCGGCGCCTATCTCAACGTGCAGTTTCCCACCCTCGATCCCAAGCTCTGTGCGGTAGCGGCCTATTTCATCTTCATGACGCTGAACATCCTCGGGGTGAGCATCGCCGCCACCTTCGAGCTGGTGGTCACGGTGCTGGCGGTCATTGAGCTGCTGATCTTCATGGGGGTGGTGGCGCCGGGCTTCAGTGTGGCCAACTTCACCAGCGGTGGCTGGGCTGGCCAGGACCAGTTCTCCCTGGCCGCGGTGGGTGGCATGTTCGCCGCCATTCCCTTCGCCATCTGGTTCTTTCTCGCCATCGAGGGCGCGGCCATGGCCGCCGAGGAAGCCAAGGACCCCAAGCGGACCATTCCCAAGGCCTACATCGCTGGCATCCTCACCCTGGTGACCCTGGCCATCGGCGTGATGATCTTTGCCGGCGGGGTGGGCGACTGGCGCGCCCTGTCCAACATCAACGACCCGCTACCGCAGGCCATGAAGGGCGTGGTGGGCGAGGGTTCGGTGTGGCTGCACCTGCTGGTGGGCATCGGCCTGTTCGGCCTGGTGGCCAGCTTCCACGGCATCATCCTCGGCTATTCCCGGCAATTCTTCGCCCTGGCTCGCGCCGGCTTCCTGCCCCGCGGCCTGGCCAAGCTGTCGCGCTTCCAGACCCCGCACCGGGCGGTGCTCGCGGGTGGCGTGGTGGGCATCGCCGCCATCTTCAGCGACGGCGTGATCAGCCTGCAGGGCCTGACCCTGACCGCCGCCATGATCACCATGAGCGTGTTCGGCGCCATCGTCATGTACATCATGAGCATGCTCAGTCTGTTCAAGCTGCGCCGTAGCGAGCCGAACCTGGAGCGCACCTTCCGCGCCCCCGGCTATCCGGTGGTGCCGGGCATCGCCCTGGTGCTGGCGGTGGTCTGCCTGATCGCCATGGTCTGGTACAACCCGGTGATCGCCAGCGTCTTCGTGGTGCTGATGGTGATAGGCGCGCTGGTCTGCGGTCTCAGCCGTAGACAGGGCGACATTGCACCCGACGCTGCCTTCGGCGAGGCCTGAGAGCCTGTTCAAAGTCTGCTGCGCGTCGGCCAAACGGCGTTGAAAATGGTTTCGGAATGCTCATCTACCACTTGTAAACTCCGCTTCCTCAGCCATTTTCGCCTTGTTTGTCTCTAGCTCGCGAGCCTTTGAACAGGCTCTGCGCAGCGCAACCCGAGGAGGTAGCATGAGCGGTTTCCAGCACAGCGTGGGCGGCCAGACCTGGCGTTTCGCCGATCTCAAGGACCTGCTGGCCAAGGCCACCCCGGCGCGTTCCGGGGACGTCCTGGCCGGGGTCGCCGCCGGCAGCGACGTGGAGCGGGTGGCGGCGCAGATGGCGCTGGCCGACGTGCCGCTCAAGCACTTTCTCAGCGAGGCGGTGATCCCCTACGAGGCCGACGAGGTCACCCGGCTGATCCTGGATACCCACGATGCCCAGGCCTTCGCCCCGGTCGCCCACCTCACCGTCGGCGGCTTCCGCGACTGGCTGCTGGGTGCGGCGGCCGACGAGACCAGTCTCGCCGCCCTGGCCCCGGGGCTGACCCCGGAGATGGTCGCCGCGGTGTCCAAGATCATGCGCATCCAGGACCTGATCCTGGTGGCGCAGAAGGTCCGGGTGGTGACCCGTTTTCGCAATACCATTGGCCTGCGTGGACGGCTGTCGACCCGGCTGCAGCCCAATCATCCCACCGACGATCCGGCCGGCATCGCCGCCAGCGTTCTCGACGGCCTGCTCTATGGCAACGGCGATGCGGTGATCGGCATCAACCCGGCCACCGACAGTACCAGTGGCATCTGCGAACTGCTGAAGATGCTCGACGCCGTGATCCAGCGCTACGAGATTCCCACCCAGTCCTGCGTGCTGACCCACGTCACCACCAGCATCGCCGCCATCGAGCGCGGCGCGCCGGTGGACCTGGTGTTCCAGTCCATCGCCGGGACCCAGGGCGCCAACGAAAGCTTCGGCATCAGCCTGGCGCTGTTGCAGGAAGGCTACGAGGCCGGGTTGTCGCAACGTCGCGGCAGCCTGGGCGACAACCTCATGTATTTCGAGACCGGGCAGGGCAGCGCCCTCTCGGCGGGGGCCCACCATGGCGTAGATCAGCAGACCTGCGAGGTGCGCGCCTACGCCGTGGCCCGTCAATTCAAACCGCTGCTGGTAAACACCGTGGTCGGCTTCATCGGCCCCGAGTACCTCTACAACGGCAAGCAGATCATCCGCGCCGGGCTGGAAGATCACTTCTGCGGCAAGCTGCTCGGCGTGCCCATGGGTTGCGACATCTGCTACACCAATCATGCCGAGGCCGATCAGGACGACATGGACATGCTGCTGACCCTGCTGGGCGCGGCGGGCATCAACTTCATCATGGGCATCCCGGGGTCGGACGACGTGATGCTCAACTACCAGACCACCTCCTTCCACGACGCCCTCTACGCCCGTCAGGTGCTGGGCCTGCAACCGGCGCCGGAATTCGCCGCCTGGCTCGACCGCCTGGGCATCCTGCGCCTGGAAGACGGCCGCTTCCGCCTGGGCGAGGGCTTGCCGGCGCCGTTCCAGCGGGCGCTGGCGCAGATGTAGAGGCGTTGCGGTTATCGCGGCCATGCCGGTGCGCCGTAGCGACCGCTCCTACGAGAGCGTCTATCCCTGTAGGAGCGGCCGCATCGGCGGACCGCCATGGCCG
>NZ_JASCON010000140.1:0-4887 GCF_029959585.1 Pseudomonas sp. PS02302 | reverse complement strand
CGGGGGGCCCCCGGGGCCCCCCGCGCCAACGCCCCGCGCCCGGTCGGGGCCACCGGCGGGGCCGCGTCGTTTAGGGGCCAGTGCTTTTCCTAGCGGTCTGGCCGCAGTACCCGGGCGAGCAGCTTCAGGCACAGCGCCAGGTCGGGGCGTTCGGCGCCGAACAGGGTGCGATAGATCAGCGGGGCGACCAGGCCGTCGAGCAGGGCGTCCAGGGGCGGCGCCGGCTCGCCACGCCGTTGGGCGCGTTCGAGCAGCAGCTCCAGGCGCTCCCGGGTCGGTTCGGTGCAGCGCACCGCGCACCCCGGATCGGTGGCGGCGAGGGCGTCCCTGAGCATGGCCTGGCCAGGGGTGGAGGCGAGGTCGTCGACATAGTGTTCCAGCCAGCGTTCGAGATCGCCTTTCAGGCTGCCGGTATCCTCTGGCGGCTGGTCCGGGCGCAGGCGCTGCAGGTCGACGTCGGCCAGCAGGCTGGGCAGATTGCCCCAGCGCCGATAGAGGGTCGAAGGCGTGACCCCGGCGCGCGCGGCGATCAGGGGGACGGTGAGGGCTTCCCGGGGCTGCTCCTGCAGGAGCGCCAGGACGGCCTCGTGGATGGCTTGCTGAACCCGGGCACTGCGGCCGCCGGGGCGGGCTTGCTTGTTGGTCATGCTGACAGGATACCCGGCTCTTAACGCAAACGCATTGCTTTTGCTGTGGGAAGGGTTCAGGCTTTAAAGCAATTATTTAGCGTTAAGGTATGGGCATGTCTTCGCTGAACGGCTCTTCCTCCGCACGCCTGGCGCTGCTGGGCTCGGTGCTGCTGACCTTTCTCGCCGCCTCCAGCGCGCCGACCCCCCTTTATGCCAGCTACCAGCAGGCCTGGGGCTTTTCCACCTTCTGGCTGACGCTGGTGTTCGCCGTCTATGCCTTTGCCCTGCTGGCCGCCTTGCTGGTGGGCGGGCGGCTGTCCGATCACCTGGGGCGCCGGCCGGTGATCCTGGCGGCGCTGGTGCTGGAGGCGGGTTCCATGCTGCTGTTCCATCAGGCCCACGGTCTGGCGGATCTGGTCCTTGCCCGCGCCCTGCAGGGCCTGGCGACCGGCATCGCCACCAGTGCCCTGGGTGCGGCGCTGCTCGACGTGGATGCCGAGCGCGGCCCCTGGTTGAACAGCCTGACGCCCCTGCTCGGCATGGCGGTCGGCGCGCTGGGTTGCGGTCTGCTGGTGGAATTCGCGCCGGCGCCGTTGCAACTGGTCTATCGGCTGTTCCTGCTGCTGTTCGTGTTGCAGGGCCTGGCGCTGCTGCGCTTGCCCGACCGCGTACCGCGCCGGCCGGGCCTGCTCGCCGCCTTGCGTCCCCAGCTGGCGGTGCCGCCCCAGGCCCGCGCCACGCTCTGGCGGGTATTGCCGCTGGAGCTGGCGGTCTGGGCGGTGGGCGGCTTCTATCTGTCGTTGACGCCGGGGCTGGTCAAGGCGGCGACCGGTACGACGTCGATCCTGGTCGGCGGGGTGGTGGTGGCCGGTCTGACGCTCACCGGTGCGGCCTGTCTGCACGGTCTGCGTGGCTGGCCGCCCATGCGCCTGCTGCGCCTGGGCGCGGTCACCCTGGTGGCCGGTCCGGCCGTGCTCTGGCTGGCGGTGGCCAGCGGTCAGCTGGGTTTCTTCGCCCTGGGTACCCTGGTGACCGGCGTCGGCTTTGGCAGCGGTTTTCTCGGCGCCACCCGCAGTCTGCTGCCGCTGGCCGAACCGACCCAGCGCGCCGGGTTGCTGGCCGCCTTCTATGTGCTCAGTTACCTGGCGTTCTGCCTGCCCGCCCTGGCGGTCAGCGCCCTGGTGCCGCGGCTGGGTCTGGCCGGCGCCGCCGAACTCTATCTGGGCGGGGTGATCCTGCTGGCGGCGCTGGGCGTGCGCAACAGCCTGCCGCGCGCCTGCGTGCAGCCGGGTTAGAGCAGGATATCGGCTGGGCCGAAGATGGCCCGCTCGACGGGGCTGCCAGTGGCCCGCTCCTCATTGGAAAAGCCGTCATGGTCGCGCAGCGGGCCGAAGTCGATGCCGGTCAGCTGCTCGATGCGCAGGACGCTGCATTGATAGGTGCGCAGACGACCGAAGGCGATGGACAGCTCGTCGAGTTCGCGGCGCTGGTCGATGAGATAGGCGCTGGCGGAGGGCTTGCCGTCGTCACCGAGAAAGGCCACCACCTTCCAGAAGGCCTCGGGAATCCGCGCCTCGCGATAGGGGCGGTCATCCGCGCGCAGCAGCGGACCGCTGAAGACGGTGATGCGCGCCTGCCAGCGCTGGGTGTTGTCGAGCAGATAGTCCTCCAGCTCCAGCCAGGTCCGCTGGTTGAAGGCGGCCATCTGTGGTGCGCAGTTGGTGAAGTGGAAGGTGTCGCGGTTGGCCTGGGTGGCAGTGGGCCCCCAGTTGGGGTCCTGGCGGCGCACCAGGTGACCGCGGTCGAGCAGGTTGTCGGCATAGAGCGCCTCGCCCAGCTGGGCCTCCAGGGGCACCCGGCCGTCGTAGGCCCAGGCATCGCGGCTACGGGGCACCTCGACGTGCTGGTCGCCGTCGATATTGACGCCGACCCAGAGCGCCATTCGCCGGCTGCGCGAGAGCGTGACCGAGAAGTGGGTGTAGTCCAGGCGATCGCCGGAGGCGGGCAGCGGATAGATGTCGCCGGCCAGGGCTGCGCTCGGACGGGGCCAGGGGACCTGGAAGGCGCCCAGGAAGTCGGCCTGGTAACCCTGGCGATCCGCCAGGCTGGCGGCGGGGGTGATGCGCGGCTCGGCGCTTCTCAGACCGGCGGGTTGCGCCGGCAACAGGGGACGCAGGTCGGCGAGGCGCGGGCGATAGGCGAGATCGACGGCAAAGGGCTGGCTGGGCATGGGTTGTCTCGGGTGCAGAGGGCGAACCGTCAGCGCAGCACAGGAAGGTGACCGGACGATGACCACGGTCAGCGAAGTGGTATGCGCCGGCGCTAGCTGGCAAACTCGTTCGCGACCTAACGATTCCCACCGAGATCCCCGAGTGAACCGCCCATGAAGCTATCGCTGTTTTCCCCCTTTGCCCGTCGGCGTACCTGGCTGCTCGGCGTGCCCGGCCTGCTCCTCAGCGGTGCCGCCCTGGCCAGTCAGCAGTCCGATGCCAAGGGCTTCGTCGAAGACGGTGACCTGACCCTGCTACTGCGCAACTACTACTACCTGCGCCAGAACGAAGGCGACGGTCATGGCGCCGCGGCGCGCAACAGTCGCGATCCGCGCAGCTGGACCCAGGCCTTCCTGCTCAACTACACCTCGGGCTTCACCCAGGGCACCGTGGGCGTGGGTGTGGATGCCTATGGCTATCTGGGTCTCAAGCTGGACGGCGGCGATGGCCACGCCAACACCCCGAACATGCCGGTGGACGGCGACGGCAGCCAGCGCAGCGAATTCAGCAAGGGCGGGGCGGCGGTCAAGCTGCGCGTCTCCAACACCGTGCTCAAGTACGGTGACCAGCAGCCCACGGCGCCGGTGCTGGCGGCGGGCGGCAACTGGCTGTTTCCCCAGACCGCCCGTGGCTGGAGCCTGGTGAGTCAGGAAGTCGATCACCTGATGCTCGAAGGCGGTCACTTCACCGCCGCCACGGCGCCGCGCACCACCGGTTCGGACGGCGGCATCTTCGCCGGCTACGCGGGTGTGGAAGCGGCCTCGGCCAGCTATGCCGGGGGCGTCTACAAGTTCAGCGATCATCTGAGCGCCTCGCTCTATGCCGGGCACTTCGAGGATGTCTGGGACCAGTACTACGGCAACCTCAACTATGTCGTACCGCTGGCGGCCGAGCAGAGTCTGACCTTCGATGCCAACCTCTATCGCACCCTGGATGCCGGCAGCGCCAAGGCCGGCAGCATCGCCAACACCGCCGGCTCGCTGGCCGCCGCCTTCCAGACCGGCGCCCACACCTTCACCCTGATCCACCAGCGTATCCATGGCGACCAGCCCTTCGACTACGCGGTCTTCGGCGCGCCGGTGCCGGGTTCCTTCGGTGACTCCATCCTGCTCGGCAACTCGATGCAGTTCTCCGACTTCAACGGTCCGGGCGAGCGCAGCTGGCAGGCCCGCTACGACCTGGACATGGAAAGCTACGGCGTGCCGGGGCTGAGCCTGATGGTGCGGCATACCCGCGGCAGCGGCATCGACGGCAGCCACGTGGCCGCCGATTCGGCCTATGCCGGCCTCTATGGCGACGGCGACAAGGAACACGAGACCGATCTGGAGGCCAAGTACGTGCTGCAGAACGGCCCGGCCAAGGACTTGAGCTTCCGCCTGCGCCAGGCCTGGCATTCCGGCAGCCAGAGCACCGGCGGCACCGTGGCCGAGACCCGGCTGATCACCGAGTATCCGCTGAATATCCTGTAATTGATCGCGCTCCGTAGGTTGGGCCTTTTAGGGTGGGTTGAGCGTCGCGAAGCCCAACAGTCCGTTGGCCATCAGCCTGTCCGGGAATACCCTCACCCCAGCCCTCTCCCAAGGGGAGAGGGGGTAGTTCGGTGTGAGCAGGTGCCTGGTAGGTTGGGTTGAGCGCAGCGAAGCCCAACAGTCCATTGGCCATCGAATACCCTTACCCCAGCCCTCTTCCAAAGGAAGCGGAGGTAGCCGCGTAGAGTGGATAACGGCGCAGCCTTATCCACGTCCAGGTGCAGTTGATCGGTGGAAAACGCTGCGCGGTTTTCCACGCTACGGACGTCTTGGCAGCGGGACACCAGGGGACAAGCCACCACCCGCACCGGACCCAACTGCCCCCTCTCCCTCGGGGAGAGGGCTGGGGTGAGGGTTGCCCCCACCAACGGTGCCAGGGTCAACCCCGGACTGTTGGGGGTGGGGGGTGGGGCCCCCCCAGCCCCACCCACGGGCCCCCGGTTACCAACATATGTTTTG